>DASQTN010000062.1:0-6783 GCA_035641895.1 Chryseolinea sp.
ACCCCGCTTGGAAATTGAAATCAAAAGATTTTTATCCCACAATTCTTCATAGTTAGGTACGCGGCCCACCGCAACCAATGCTTTCGCAACATTGAAAGTACCTTTAGTACCATCATCATATTGTAACTCATACTCTACACGGCCGTGTTTTATTTCCATCCTTATAAGAAAAGAATTTCGATGGATGAGAACGCCGTTGTTTTCCATATTTCTTTCAATCACCCGAACAACATCTTCGTCCTCAAAAGGAAGTATACGTGTTCCCTTGTCGATAAGAGAGACCTTTGTTTTTCCAAAACCGGAAAAAATGGTTGCGTATTCACAACCGATAACACCTGCTCCGACTATCACTATACTTTCGGGAAAATCTTCCAGGGCTTCTATTCCATCGCTTGTCATTACAATCTTTTCATCAATTGGCAACTCCGGCAAGTAACGGGGACGGCTACCCGTAGCAAGGATGATGTTCTCGGCCCAGATTGTTTCTTTTTTGCCTTCGCCGCTGTCAATTTCTACTTCGTGCTGATTTAAAAGCCTTGCATTCCCTTTTTTGAAGCTGAGGAGATCAGAAAAATGAGACTCAGTCATCATTCGCATATGTTCCTCAAGCATACCCTTCCGCTCTTGTATAGCCGTTAGGACCTCTTGTTGCATCTCCTTGTAATTTATACTGGGAATTTCTATATCGAACCGCTTTAAATTTTTCCGGAACGATGCCGTGTCTCGGGATAGTTCCCACCATGTTTTAGAAGAAAGAGCGCCATTGGTTACGCCCGCGCCACCAACTTTATCCTTTTCGATCAGCAAGGTTTTTTTTCTAAAATCAATTGCACGCATTGCCGCAGCGTAGCCAGACGGGCCGGCGCCTATGACAACAAGATCAAATTTCTCCATAAGGGTTAAAGTCTAAAGGACAACAATATAAGATAGTTATAGGCGAAATTTAATGGAATTAACGGCGAATAACGTTTCCACAAAATCTCCTTTGATCTCACATGGGCGACGCAAATAAAAATGTTAGTTTAGGTCACTTTTGCCCAACATTTAATAGGTCGCATTTGTTAGAAGATGGGCGCCCTTGGTAGACATGCTTATTCTATGCGTAACTATATGTCTGATCATACGTACATGCCTTTGATTCCTACGGTCGTCGAAACTTTTGCGGGAATCCACCAAGCCTTACTTATGTTTAGCGATATTTTACGTAAGGTTTAGCAGCGATAATGGTAAAATTCGGGCAAAGAATGCGATTGGCAAGTTGCAGTTACCACGTTATTTCAGGCATTAATTATAGATCTCCATAATGGACTAATGATGACCAGCCCTCTCATAAAGTTGTTAGACAAAATTCTGTACTGCGGCACTGTTTTTTCAAAGTCACCCGCCCAAAAACGTGGCATCATTCTTTCCAACGCCATAGGTCTTGTGCTGTTTGTGATGGCAACGCTTTTGTTCGTTATGTATTACATATGGTATGGCTGGAACTTTGTAACGTTTGCCATACCGATCATTGGCCTCTCATGCCTCGCGGTGATTCCTTTGAATTATAAAGGCTACAATGACACCGCCCGGATTTGGATCAGTCTCATCGTCCCAATTGTAACAACGCTCCTCTCGATATATTCGAAAATATTGTATTACGATCAACAGGAAGAACTCGACTATTTCACTTTCCGTTTTGCCATTCTGGGAAGCTGCGTCATTCCTTGGTTGCTGTTTTCATTGCAGGAAAAAAAGTTTTTGATCACATGTTCTATTATCGGGCTCGTGCTTTTAATGAGCTATGATCCGCTCCATCACGTGTTCGGCGTTCCTTATCAGCAGGAAAAACTTAAAGTTATGAACTACTATTTTACCAATGTGGTAATTTTTGTGGTTTACTGGGCACTGATGGCACACATAATTTTTTTAAAAGGCCTCTCCGAAAGTACAGAGACAAGAAATGCGCAGCTTATCAGTCAGTTGAACGAAGTAAATGATGCTTTGAGTTTAAAAAATTCGGAGATACAGATAAAGAACGCAGAAATTCTAGATCAAAGCGACATACTTCAAAAAAATCAGGATCGGCTGTGGAATGCTAACCAAATTATTGAAGGGCAGCGACGAATGCTTCTTCAAAAAAATGCCAGTTTACAATCTGAACTGGTGCAAGCAAATAAAATTTTAACTGAGACCAATACCGAACTGATCAAGCACAATAATGAGCTAAGCCAGTTTTCATTCTCCGTATCACACAACCTGCGCGGTCCGGTGGCCAGTTTATTGGGCTTAATAGCGCTGTTCGATCAAAAAAGTATTAAGGGTGAAAACGCTGAAATCTTTAAACACATCCAGTCGTCAACAGATAGGCTAGACACTATTATCAAAGATCTGATCAAGATTATTGACATACGTCAGGACATTTTTCAAATACGACAGAAAATTTCGTTGGAACAGGAGTTTAAATCCATTCATGATATTTTAGAACAGGAAATTTATACCCACCATGTTGCATTCCGTAATGATTTTAGTAAGTGCGAGGAAATTTATTCTGTTAAGCCGATGGTCCACAGCATTCTTTACAATCTTATCAGCAATAGTATTAAGTATCGAGCACTGGATGATCCGCCGGTTATTGAAATATTTTCGGAAGAACAAAGAGATCAGTTTACGATTACCGTCAAAGACAACGGATTGGGTATTGATTTAAATACTCACAGGGACGATGTCTTCAAACTTTACCACCGTTTCCATCGACACGTTGAAGGGCGGGGCCTGGGCCTCTACCTAGTTAAACTGCAATGCGAAGCTCTTGGGGGAACAGTTCATGTAGAAAGCGAGTTGAACAAGTTTACTAAATTTACACTACACCTGCCGAAGCCGGAAAATCTGAAGATGCAAGTGCTGTTCGATGAGCTGTACGCGAAGGTCGTATTCGATGCAACGACAAATTCCACCTCCCTTACCTGGCGTGGTCCGGTAACGAGTGCACAATACAGAAGTGTCTTTTCGAAGGCGATTGAAATTCTATCAGCTTATAGCACGCCGAATTGGATATCTGATATTTCGCAGCAGGGACCTGTTTCAAAAGAAGATCAGATTTGGATGTTTACGACTATTTTGCCAGAGGCTGCAAAAAACGGCTTGAAACGGATTGCATCCATCCAGCCGATTGGTGACAATTCTCAAACTGAAGAATACCTTGCTGCACTTGCGTTGAATATCAGTAAATTTGGCATTCTCTTTAAAACTTTCCGTAGCCACGAGGAAACGCTTGAGTGGATACAGGACGAAAGCGAGAAAGCAACTTCATTTCTAAAATCATGATCGATCAGTTAATTGAGTATGATAAAGAACTTCTTCGTTTTTTGAATGGCTTTCACGCCCCTTGGCTCGATCCTGTGATGCTGGTGTTAACGGAGACCATCACATGGCTGCCGCTTTTTGTGTTCCTAGTGTATCTAGTTATCAAGGAATACAAAAAGGAATGCTGGATACTCTTACTCGGGATAGCACTTACAATCTTGCTGGCTGATCAAATCACAGCCAGTATTATGAAGCCTTACTTTGGGCGGTTAAGGCCCTCGCGGGAACCAACCCTGGAAGGTTTAGTACATTTAGTACAAGGCTATACCGGTGGCCAATTTGGATTTGCGTCAAGTCACGCTGCGAATTCTTTTGGAGCAGCAACTTTTTTTTTCCTTGCATTTGGTAGTACGAAACGGTGGATCGTCTGGCTATTTGCCTGGGCTGCAGTATTGACCTACACAAGAATCTATCTGGGAGTCCACTATCCTGGAGATATTTTCGTAGGAGGATTGGTCGGGATGATTTGTGGCTGGGTTGGATTTAAATTTTCCGACTGGTTGGCCCGATGGCATAAAAATAGACGGATGCAACGCGAAAATAATATTGGAGAGTCAGGCATTTGATGTTCCCTGCCGGGAACAGCGACAGGGAACATTATCAATACAATTTATTTAAAGACGTCGCCCAGAGCACCCGTTAGTTCTTTGGAGGATTTTTCGGCTAGAAATTGTGCTAATATATCTTGTACATCATTTTTCCCTGTGACATTTCGCATGAAATCGTGGAGGTCGAAGTCACTCTGATTTGGGTCGTTGGTTTTGTTCACAAACTGATTCATCACAACAGGTATTAGCGAATTTGTAATTCGCGACGCCGCTTGTGGTGACACACCAAATCTCGTGGACAGACTTTGTGTTGCTCCGGAAATGATTTGAGAGATCACCGGATTTCCTATGATTGAAGAACGTTTACCCTGGAACATCAAAATAATATCTTGCATGTTTCCCTTGCTTGCTTGACCTTGCAGTCCATTTAGTATCTGCTTGGCCACATCCTGAATGGCGGCATTGTTAAATTCATTCGGCACTTCTGGATTTTTTACAATGTGCTCCCCGGAATTTTGTTGAACCAGTCTGATTAATTGTTCTAGCATAATCTTAAGGTTTTGTTGTATTCAATTTACTGATTCACCCGATCAACTAAAAGTTAAGATTGTAGCAATCTTTTTACATATTTTCCGATAATGTCAAATTCAAGGTTTACGACACTACCGATCCTGAGCTCATTGAAATTAGTGTTCTCATACGTATACGGGATTATTGCCACCGTAAACTCAGCGGGCCTAGAATCAAAACATGTGAGACTAACCCCATTTACAGCGATCGAGCCCTTCTCTACCGTTACATTCCCGATAGTCGGATCATATTCAAAAGTGTACAACCAGCTACCATTCGCATTTTTTATCACCTTAACGGTTCCTGTTTGATCAACGTGGCCCTGCACAATATGTCCATCAAACCTGCCATTGTTTACCAAACATCTTTCTAAATTCAATGCATGTCCCGTTCGTAATTCGCCCAAATTAGACTTTTTCAAAGTTTCATCGACAGCAATAACCCAATGTAACTGATCTTCCACCTTCACGACCGTAAGGCACACGCCATTATGCGACACACTTTGATCGATCTTCAATTCATGACTAATAGCACTTTGGATCTTAAATTCTCTATTTGTCCCCGCATCTCTGCAATCTGCGACTCTTCCTATTGCCTCAATTATACCTGTAAACATTTTTTTGAAATTTGTTCCCCGAAGTAACGCAACATTTGACCGCGTTTTGATATCAAAGAAAATAATTTTATCAACTTTGGTTTATAAAATAAACTAGTTTACATATTTTGTGTTAAATTAACCTAGTATGGAAACAGAAAATCAAATTCTTACAACGCAACAAAGCCTGGATATCATTACCAGGATGATTCAACAAGCCCATGGAAACATAAAAAGAAGCAGCGTGTACCTGATTTTATGGGGCGTCGTGATTGCTGCTGCAAACGCTGGGATGTTTATTTTGATGTGGACGGAATATCCTAGACCTTATATGGTGTGGTTTATTACGGTGCCAGCCTGGATTTTAACGATTTACATTAGTTTCAAGCAAAAAAAAGATTCAAACGTCACCTCTCATTTCGATAGAATCAATGTGTGCTTATGGTATAGCTATGGCGTTATAATCTTTACAATAATCCTATTTGGCTTTAAAATTAATTATCAGCTGAATCCGGTGATTTTGCTGGTGAGCGCTATTCCCTCTTTCGTGTCGGGAATTGTAATAAAATTTCGGCCATTAATAATCGGTGGTATTTTATTCTGGGTCTTCGGAGTTCTCTGTTTCCTGGTAGATGGACCGTGGCAATATTTAGTGGGAGCCATTGCCGTTACAACGGGGCATTTGGTACCAGGCTTCATGCTCAGAAAAAACCCGGATTGATGCGCCATGTTTAAGGACCTTGATCCATTACTTCATTCACAACTTAGGCTAGCGATTATGTCCCTCCTGATGAGTCTGGAGTCCGCTGAATTTACATTCATTAAGGAAAAAACAAATTGTACTGCCGGTAACTTGAGCGTGCAACTGGACAAATTATCAGAAGCAGGTTATTTGATGATTGATAAATCGTTCAAAGGCAAGAAGCCTGTAACGACATGCAAGATTACCAAAAAAGGGATTAAGGCATTCGAAGAATATGTTATCGTCTTGAAACAATACATCAACAAATAATTTTTTTTCCATTGTTAGTTTATAAAATAAACCAGTTTACGATTATGAAAAACGTAATTCTTATTTGTCTCATGCTTGCCGGGATGCTCGGCAATAAAATCGTCGCACAACCGTCAGAAGCGGTAGCAAAAGAAAAGATGAAAATATTTGCAAATTGGGCCGGCCATTGGCAAGGCGAAGGTTCAATGCAGATGGGACCCGGTTCTTCCAAGACGTCTACTGTCGACGAATACATTGACTTTAAGCTGGATGGCGCCGTTTTAATGGTTGAAGGTATCGGGAAAGCCGTGGAGGGAAACGAAAACAAAGTAGTCCATCACGCTATGGCTATACTATCTTTTGATCAGGTATCGAACCAATATAAGTTTAATACCTATCTAAAAGACGGGCGGGGAACGCAGGCATGGTTTAAAATTACAGAGGATAACAAATATCAATGGGGATTCGATACTCCCAACGGTAAAATAAAATATTCAATAACAATCGACGCGTCTAAAAATACCTGGAATGAGATTGGAGAATTTTCAAATGATAGTGGGACAACGTGGTTGAAATTCTTTGAGATGAATTTGAAAAAAGTTAATTGAAAAACTGTAGCGTTGCCTAACAAACTCACCCACGAAGACGTCGTCCAGAGCGCTGACCGCGCGAATGCAGGTGTGAGCGAAGGATCCCGTGGAAGCATCGGAGCAGGGACTACGAAGCACTTCCAA
>DASQTN010000063.1:0-2486 GCA_035641895.1 Chryseolinea sp.
TGTTTATCAAAATACTGGAATTGCCATATATAATGGAGGAAGGCTTCAGACATCGGGTGTAAAATTTAGAGTTAACGGTATTGATCTACGATTTACAATTTTGTAAAGGCAAAATCAATCGTTGCAGGAAAATCCTTTTGCATCGAATATTATTTAGCGCAGAGGGAATGCCGAGGGCAAATAGGGGAGTCGCTGAGCATCTCACTGGATTTTCTCAGCGCAAATTCCTTTGCGCACTCTGCGCTAAAATTCCACTTAACTAAAAAAACTTACTCATTTGTTGTTGAACATTCTTCGCTTCGTCCCCTGCCTTTTGAGCAAAATCTCTTCCATCAGAAGCATAAATAATCGCGCGCGAAGAATTGATAAGCAGACCACATTGTTCGTTCATACCGTGCTTCAACACTAAATCAAGGTCACCGCCTTGCGCTCCGACACCAGGAACAAGGAAAAAATGATGTGGAGCAATCGCCCGAATGTTCACGAGTTGTTCTGGATGCGTTGCTCCGACCACATACATCAGCTGATCGGGCGTTGCCCAACCTTGTGCACGAAGGATCACTTCTTCGTAAAGTTTTTTCTTTGAATGTAATTCCAAAGTTTGAAAATCTTGGCTTCCTGAATTGGAGGTGTGTGCCAGTAAAATAACCCACTTATCTTTTAGTAAAAAAGGCTTCACTGAATCCTCACCCATATAAGGCGCTACCGTAATGGAGTCGAAATTCATTTGCTCAAAAAATGCGCGTGCGTATAAAGCGGATGTATTACCAATATCACCACGCTTGGCATCGGCAATCGTAAAAATATCTTTTGGGATGTAGTCTAATGTCTTCTGCAGACTCTCCCACCCCTTCGGGCCGAGTGCTTCATAAAACGCGATGTTTGGCTTGTAGGCAACACAATATGCATGTGTGGCATCGATAATTTGTTTGTTGAATTCAAAAACCGGATCTGCTGACGCGAGGAGGTGCTTGGGAATTTTCAAGAGATCTGTATCTAAGCCAATACAGAGGCAGGAATTTTTCTTTTTTATGTTTTGGAAGAGATCAGCGCGCGTCATGAGGCGGTTATCCGTTATTCGTTAATAGTTATCCGTTAAGCGCTATCCGTTTTATAGTACAGTTTGTTAGCAATGAATTTTCGGATGCACTACGGATAACGAATAACGGCACTCATCGTAAATCAATGACTTCTACACCGGGATATTTTTTCGGGTCAAAAGAAAAGTATGTATCCTCAACACTGGCATTCGGTGTGAATTTAGTAATGCTGTATTTATAACGATTTCCGCCTTTATCGAACATGGTCCAGCTTTGAATATTCTTCGTTTTTTTGTTGATGAACATTTTGATCTTAAAAAATTGCGCGTCCTTTTTTTCAGGGACAAGATCAATTTCCTCACACATTGCGCCGCCTTCCATTTTATCCTGCAAGTATAAATACTTAAAGTTCTTTTTATAGATATCGTAGATTTTCGAAGGATTTACATCTTCAGAATTGGGATCATAATTGTCAATGTTTACTTCTTTTGCCTCTGGAAGATAAGTCCAGATTGTTGCGCCATTGTTTATTACTTCCTGTTCAGGCAATTCCATTCGAAACTTGTCACCTTTAACGGTGATCTTACCCTTAAACTCTTCATTAATTTTTTCAACATCATTGGAAAGTATGTATGCGAAATTGGCTTCAAAGGATGAAATGGATTTGTATTTTTGGCTCATTGCGTCTAATATTTCCAGGGCCTTAGGATCGTATTGAGCGGACGCGGAAAGGGCTAGAACGAGCGTGAGGAAAGCTAAGAATAGGTTTTTCATTTCGGTAAGTAACTTAAAAATAGGCTAAAAAATCAAAATTGACTGTGTTTTTCTCTCAAACTAGTCAATAATTGTTCCAAACTGTACTCGTCTTTGATTAAGACCTCACGTGCCTTGCTACCCTCGAAAGGGCCTACAATTCCCGCGGCTTCAAGTTGGTCGATTAACCTACCCGCCCTATTGTAACCTAATTTAAGCTTGCGCTGAATAAGTGAGGTACTGCCTTGCTGGTGCGAGACGATAAGTTTTGCAGCGTCTTCGAAGAGAGCATCGCGGTCCGATAAATCGACGCTTCCAGGACCGGTTTCATCGTCACCTTCAAATTCAGGAAGCATATAAGCTGAATCATATCCCCGCTGTGACCCAATAAAATCGCAGACTTTTTCGATTTCAGGAGTATCAACAAACGGGCATTGTAAGCGAATGATATCAGAGCCTGAAGAAAGAAGCATATCGCCCTGACCCACTAACTGATCAGCACCTCCTGTATCCAAAATGGTGCGTGAATCTACCTTTGAGGTAACCCTAAAGGATAAGCGAGCGGGGAAGTTCGCCTTGATTACTCCCGTAATAACATTTACTGAAGGCCGCTGGGTTGCCACTACTAAATGTATTCCAATGGCGCGGGCTAGTTGCGCCAAGCGCGCAATCGGAGTCTCGACTTCCTTGCCG
>DASQTN010000064.1:0-5094 GCA_035641895.1 Chryseolinea sp.
CTCCTGATAGGTGACAGCCGGATCGATGGTTATCTTAAGTCCTTCTGGTTCTGGAGGTACGGGCGTAACATCTTTGTCTTCATCGCGTCCACAGGAAATTAAAATCACAAAAATAAAATAATACCATCGGCTCATTGTCATCAAACTTTTTTTTTATTTTTCATAATTGTCACGTCGTGCTCGTACTGTCACTATAATCTCTTACACAATCATTCCAAGCGTGTTCCTACTCCAATAGATTCAGGGCTTTATAAAACGGATAGATCTTGTTCCAGTCGAAGTATTAATTTTCGCGATGTACATGCCGCTTGGTTTATGCGCAAAATCAAAGTCAAGCGAATTTTTGTTCTCATTTGTTTCGCGGTAAAATTCTACTTTTCCCTGTACATTGAAAATGACAACCTTCGAAATTCTTTGTCCGTTTTTTGGAGAGAGTATCAGCCGGTTATTTTGAATTGGATTCTGATAATTGATCTTCGTTGTAGCAGGATCTTCTATTCCCAATACTACCTCGTCATCATTCAGCGCGTCCCGTCTCTCATCCAAATCCGCGATGATACCATCGATGTCATTTAATTCATCAAGGGTAATTACATACTCATGATTAAATACTGTGTTGATATGAGCTGACGAATTAGATAGGCCATCCGTGATAAAATTCCCGGACCAGGTGCAGAACCAACTCCAGGCTGCTTGTTCCAGAAACAGGCGCTCAGCATCGGGCATGGGTCCGTTTTCAGAAAGCGTTATCATTTTTTTTCCGCCAAAGATCGAAACTAAATTGTCGAACATAAGGAAATTACTGGTATAGGTGCCTGCGGGTAGGTAGATGTCCGCTCCAACTATATCCACGTAGTTGTCACCAGGGTACCAATCAGCGGCGGCTGGCGAAGCCGATGAGGTCCAAACCCAGATAAGATTATTAAGCTGATGATGCTCCACCAGCCTGTCGAACATAAGCATCCAAAGCCACTTACAAGCCTCAGGGCCTTTTGCTCCCCACCAAAACCAAGCTCCCTCCGCTTCGTGCAACGGTCGCCATAGAACCGGAACATTTGCGTCTCGTAATTTTTTAAGTTGAACTGCAATCGCGTCGATATCGCGAATGATGAGTGCATACTCTTCACTTGCCGGATTGTTCATTGCTTTTGTGATATCAAAAGTTGTCGCGTCCGTATAAAATCCGCGCCACCATTCCTTACCCGGCTGATCGATCAAATCTTTAGGGGCATTCCAATGCCACGCAAAAGTTACAATACCTTTTTGTTCATGCCAGGCAATGGATTTTTCTGTTTCAGTAGAGGTAGCGCCATGCGCAACCCGGCTTGGTGAGTATTCAATAAGATCAAATCCGCGGATCAGTGGTGTCCGCCCGGAGACAGCTTTTATGCGGTTGAATTCAACGTCGCCACCATATTGCCCTGACAGAACTACCTTGCCATACGTTTTTGAGAGAAAGTTGTACAAAGCGGAGGCTTCACTTGTTGGATTTGGTACGACCAAATTAGTAGCGATGTGATCTATCTCTGAGCGGACGGTTTTTTCCAATCGAATGTTATCAAGTTCAAAATACCCCCATTCCTTTACGATTGCGATTGTGTTGCTGCCTTTATCCAGAAAGATTTTGCCAACCAATATTTCCCGGAACGTATCGGAAGGCGCAAAATGAACGGTGCCAAGATTTACATTATTAGTATAAACGAAATTATATTTTTCTCCAAAGGGAGCAGCATACCGGATGTACACATTATAAACTCCGGCAGTATTAAGATCGACGGTTAGGGTAACCTTATCACCATCGGTATCAAATCCGGTGACATACCCCGTTCCGGAATAGCCGGTACGTTGTGTTGCCAGTTGTGTGCCCACAAGCACTCCTTTCTCCGCTTCCAAAATTTGTCCCTGGCAAACGAAAGAAATTGCAAGAGAGCATAAAACCACATACAACCTTTTAGATCTAGTCATATCCTTGCTATCCATTTTCCGGAAAAAGAAAGGGATACCCATTTACGGGCACCCTTTCCAGAAATCTAAACCTCCAAAATTCTATTCAAATCCAACTCTATCAACATAGATAACGGATGAAGCCATACCTTCAACTTTTAATGCCCACCGTACAATGGCGGACATATCTACGTCGGGATAATCGGCAATCGGTATTTTGAAATCTGTCCACTCTCCTTCCACTAAGGTTACCGTATTATTATTATTCCAATTGTCATTCAAAATGCAAGCGATCTGTTTGCCGTTTGTCCCCGGCCCGCCATAAACAGAGAACGAGAAATAGGTAGCTCCGCTGGCATCCAAAGCAGTTATTCCGCCGGAAGAAACACCGCCCGAATTATTGGTCTGGAATTTCCAGGATACATCTCCAGTGTAGGGTTGTTCGGTATTAGTAGAGTCAGAGACCACTTTTTCCCAGCTCCAATCTCCTCCACCCGGTGCCATAGCCTCGTCATACATAGTAATTGCAAGAGGCGGAGGGCCTGCGGGATCAAACCCAACCCTATCAACATATAGCGCAGCGTTGTTCGCACTTTCTACTTTGAAGAGAAATATCGAAATATTTGCAAGGTTCACGGTGGGATAACTTGACAGATTGAGTCTGTATTCTGTCCACTTCCCTTCAGCCAATGTAACACTATTGTAACTATCCCATTTATCACCACCATCAGATCCCAAGATCGCAGCTACTTGTTTGCCCTCGGTTCCAGGACCGCCATAAAGTGAAAATACAAAGACTCCCATGCCTGTTGCATTCACTCCTGTCATGTTCCCTGCCTTTGCGCCACCATCGCCGCCAGCTGTAACATGTTTCCAGGATTTAGTGCCAGAATAAAATTGTTCAGTACTTGCGGCATTACTTGATGATGCGCCCCAACTCCAGTCTTGACCACCGTAAAAGAATTGATCGTCATATAACGTAAGCGCAAGTGGTGGAGGTCCGGCACCTGGCACGATTACGTTTACACCAAGATTATCTGTATACCCATGTATAGTAGTGTATTGAATTCCTCCAGACTTCGTTCCTATGGGTACGGCCAAAACAATCTGTGTGGCTGTATGCGTTGTGAAAGTCGAAGCGGGTATAGGTTGTTCTAATGTTGGCAAAATTAGCTCCGCTATCAGATCAAGATTTGTACCCGTGATAGTTATTTTGTCGGTTCCCGGCACGGCAGGTTTAGGTGCGACATCCGTTCCTGTTGGTAAAATAATCGTAATCTCATCGGATGTAACTATGTCGATAGGCGATGCTTGCTTCAGTATAAGTTTACCTTTCAACGCTTGGGCTGGAACCGATAGCACTAACTCACTTTCGGACTGGCTTACAAAGGTTGTAACTTCAGCATCGCCAGTAAACAGAACAGATGTGATTAAATCAAGCGCGGTTCCAGTAATTGTCAGGTTATCGACATGCTTGATCGACGCCGGACTAATCGACGTTACTGTTGGTAGTGTCACGACCAATTCCGCATCGGAAGCGAAGGTCAAAGGTTCAGTGCCACCTGTTGAGAAAATCAGAAATCCGGTTTGCGCTTCGAAAGGTACCTTAACAACGACTTCATTCGTTGACTTGCTCACGAATTCTGTGGTTGTTACACCGTCGTTAAAGGTTACCTCTTCAATCCAGTTAACCAAGGATCCCTTTATGGTGATATTGGTACCGGGTTTCGCTTCGGGTGTTATAGATGAAATAACTACCGGCACTTCGAAGTCTAGCGGCGTTTTTGTTTCAATATCACCGTTCGGAGTCTTCAGAATTATTTTGCCAGCTTCAGCAGCCTCTGGTACAACTATTTCAATGAGTCGGGAGGATTTTGAAGCAAAGGCACTGGCACCTACTTCCACTCCTGGAAGTACAATAGCAGTGACTTTATCCAAATTCAGGCCGATGAACTGAATTGTTTCACCATGTTTTACCCCGACCGGGCCAAAACTATTTAGGACAACATTTGTATTCTCTTCATCGTCATCGCATGACGCGAGAAAGAAGTTGCTCGATAGCAATATCAGCATCGTTAGCAGTAGCCCCTTCGTATAGTTTAAAATCTTAGTGTTCATAGTCGTATCTTTTACTTGTTCGGTACTATTCGGAGGTTGTCCATGTAAAACTCGAAAGGTGAATTTTCCGCTTCAGGCGCTGAGAGAACCCACAATGACAAACTTCCGGTAACGGCTTTGTTGAATTTCATTTCTGTGTATACAACTTGGTCCGCATCATTTGTACCCATAGCCCACTTAAATTCTGTCATTGGTATACTCACTGTTACCCATTGGTCATCCGTATCAACAGGAGCGTCTGCTCCTTCCCAGGGTCCCCAAATGGCGCGGGCATTAATGCTGTTACTCCAGATCTCCTGGTTGCTACCAGAATGATTCCACGGCGCAAAACAAAAATTCAAGTGCGATCCGTACCAATCGACTATCTTGACCTCGAATTTCAAATCATAGTCACCAGGCTCCCCTGGCAATAGATTTCGTTCAGGTGCCCCGGCGGTTTGCGCCCAGAATTGTGACTCATAAGGACTCCCCTCGCCTTCAATCCTCTCGCCGTCACTATACACCCCTTGAAACTTAACATAATTACCATCAAGGCTATGTGCATCATTTACTATAATTCCATTTCGCCACGCGCCAGTGGGCGTCTTACCCGGTTCATCATAGTTGAGGAACACATTTCGCTGATCACGGAAATGAAGCACAGATTCAACTGACCCGAAATTTGTCGTGACCTTAACTGGTCCTGAACCTGCGCCAACTGGAACAATCACTTCCAGTCGCCTCTCCGTTGTGTTGACTACTTCAGCTGGCATAAAGCCACCAGCACCGTCAGAAAACTCAACTTTTACAGGAGTCACATCAAAGAAATAGAGACCATTGATGTACGCCGTCTCACCGTCTGGAACATATTCGAGGTCCATGTATTGTACTTCCGGAGGAGGAATGCTTACGATAAAATCATGCACCAATTCCGATCCGTCTTTGAAAATAATTTTCATCTTATTGTTGATGTCAACCGGCGCGTCGTTTGGTACCGTCACAAGAATTGAGGTACCAGTAACAAAAGTAGGACTCAATATCGCCTCTTTGTCG
>DASQTN010000065.1:0-4032 GCA_035641895.1 Chryseolinea sp.
CGATATCGCCTTTTTGTAACCGGACAAGTTCAAAGGGAACAACAACTCCATTTTCCCCTTGTGAAATACCCTCACCTTCCGGATTAGTGTAATCAACATCACGTTGAATTTTTCTGTAGCCAAATACTTCACAGACAAACGAAACACCCTTCAGGTTACTCTTGGGAAGACTCACTGGTATATTCGCCTTGTAAGTACCGATTTTTCTGGTCTTTTCGTTGTCAATTGCATCCACATCGCCATCAACGGCAGCGCTATCTGCCGAACGAAATACCTTAAAGAAGAAATTTTTACCAGACGCATCATCCAGTGATTTCATTTTATCTTCCGCTGAAGCGGTAACTACATTTGTTTCAACTGGCGTCGTGGCCCCAGAAGTTGTTTCAGTTTTTCCTTTGGAGTCGTCGGCTTTCTCAACGTCGCCGATCTTTTGGGCAGTCATCGGATTAATATCCTGTCCGACAAAATTATCTTCTCCGAGCGCAACGGCCTTGTCACCAAGCGTTCCAAAATACACCCAGGTATCGGTAAACTCCGATTCTTGGCGGAGGCGTCTCGCTTCACTAATCGCAAGACTCTGATCTTCGGTACTCAACACGTAAACGTAATACAATTTCCGATACGGATTCAGTTCAAACCGCGCGTCAAGTTTTAAATCCTTGTGCGCATGGTTTGTAAAGCGGATCGCATTTTTGTAAACACGGAAAGCACCGATCACTACATAGTTGGGACGATCATTCAATTGTCCCTGATCCAGACACGAAGCGTTGGCAGGCTCTGCAAATAGAATAAATAAAAAAATGCCTACCAGTGCGAAAAGTTTGAAATTCATAACACTGATTTTATTGTGGAGGCACAAATAAGTATAGCAAGATAGTAAAGAATTAATGCAATACAAGTAATCAGCTACCTGTCAATGATTTACATGTATGAAATAATGTCAAAATATGAATTTATGGTCTCCCCGTGCTCGTCCACCAAGGTTAAAGAATGCTTGCCTTGGGGTGGATGTAATACCAGATTATGACTTCCCTTGGTAGCTCCCACGAAATTGCCATCCAAATGCCAGTAAACAATGGTATTTGGATTACGATGCGCTAGCTCAAAAATGATCTTACCTCCGGTACCATTCAATTCACGCGGAATGAAGATCTTAGAATCAGGCTCAGGATAGATAAGGTCCATGGAAATAAGTTGCGAAGCGCTCTCACAATCTTTTCGGTATGGAGGTAAGGTTTTGTAAGAAAAGTTTTTCATTCGGAAGTAATATTCCTGCATCGGAGGAAGAATAAACCAGTTCATTGGTGTGATTTTATCCATAGACTCGCATTCATTATGAACGCGAAACTTTCTATTTGATGAGACGTGAACTAACTTATGATAAGGACACGCGGTACTCTGAAGTCCCTGACGCGTTACAAAAACGGTGTCCGTATCGTTGCAATGCGCCGAGTTTCGATGACCGCTTTGCTTACAAATTGTAATACGTTCCATCTCCTGGTTCGGAACCTGAAACCACGAATTTTCCTTTAACTGAGAAAAAATATCGAACATTAAGGGTGCTGCTGCATCCGTTCCGGTGAGTCCTGGTCTACCTTCCCCGTCAGCATTTCCAACCCAAACACCTACTGCATACTGAGGGGTTACACCAACTGCCCATGCATCACGAAATCCAAAACTGGTTCCGGTCTTCCACGCGATTTTTTTCGAGCTGCTGAAATATTTCCATCCCGATTCTTCACCAGGCCGATAGACTTCCTTCAATGCATCAAAAGTTTGAAAAATAGCGGAAGCGCTTATCCAGGACGTTGCTTGGAGCTCAAGCGATACAGGATCCCCGTTAGATGACTGCTCTACATAAACAGGCCCATGAAAGTCCTTTTTGTCGTACCGGTTTTCTCCGGGATGCTTCCAAAAGTTATTCAACGTTCTTGCCATTGACGCATACATTCCCGTAATATCCCACAGCGTACCTTCTGCACCTCCAAGTATTAAGGAAAGCCCGTAATGATCCGGACCATGATCTAACGTTTTCATTCCAATATTTTTTAACAAAGAGTGAAATTTTTCATATCGGTACGTTCTTAGCATATGCACTGCCGGAATATTCAATGACCTAGTAAGCGCTTTATTTGCCGCAACAGCGCCATCATATTCTTTAGAAAAATTTTTCGGCGTGAATCCGTCAATGATTGTAGGGACATCCGGCATCAATGTCCGCTGAAGAATTTTTCCTTCATCCAACATGGCCGCAAAAAGAAATGGCTTTAAAATGCTGCCGGTACTTCGCCGTGATTTTATGATATCGACATCGTCATTGTGATACTTTCCGCTTGACTCATTTGTATTCCCAACGTACGTTAGAACGCGTCCAGTGGCAACGTCAAGTACGATAACCGCAGCGTTGTGAATTTGATTTGCACTAAGCCGCTGATAATGATCCTGCAGTATTCGCTCCGTTCGTTCCTGCAGGGATTTATCTATAGTGGAAATAATAAAACGCTCCGACAGTCCTTCTTTCATAGCCCTCGTCAGCAAGTGCCGCGCGTATCTTGGCAATTGTTTGGGCTCTTCAGGGATTGACTCGTCCTTCGCCAGCGAACCAGTAAATGCATCTATTTTGCCTGTAGCCACCAGCTTGTCCAAAAGTCTATCGCGCTTTTCTTTTAACCGCCTTTGATTTTTTCCAGGATGGATGAGTGAGGGCGCGTTAGGCAGAACTGCTAACAACGCTGCTTCACCCCATGAAATTTCTTGGGGACTTCTTCCAAAATACCGCCAACACGCAGCTTCCAGTCCCACGACATTCCCGCCAAAAGGAGCATGAGCGGCGTATAATCCCAAGATCTCATCCTTTGAATAACTAAGTTCCAACCGTGTAGCCAGAAGCAACTCAATTATTTTCTGAAAAACAGTTCTCGGCTTTCCTTTTCGAGATAGTCGGATGACCTGCATGGAAATTGTGCTGCCTCCGCTAACAACAGCACCGGCCGAAATATTTTGTTTTAATGCGCGTGCGAGTGATAATGGATCGATGCCGGGGTGTCTATAAAAACGCTTATCCTCAAAAGTAATGAGTGCATCTGAAAATTTTCGCGGCACAGTGTCACCTTTTGGAAATCGCCACTGACCATCTTTAGCAATTGAGGCACTTAGAAGGTCACCTTGCTTGCTTTTGAGGACGGTGGAATAGGGATCATTAAAGAGCCGCGAGGGCAATGAAACATAATAATACAGCAGCATAGACATCAACGAGATGAATACAGCTAATCTGATTTTTATTTTTCTTGACACTCTCAAACCGTTTAATCAATCCGTTTTTCCCTATTGTACGCCCGATGATTTCTTCACTTCAACTACTTCTCCCTTTTTCCGAGCGTACACACTATTGTCGTACATCGCTTCGCAGCTGACCGCAGGCAAGTAATAGACACCTGCATAGCTTGCCGTCAGAATCGTCTTGAAAGTTCTTGAAGCTCCAGGGCTCAGACTGAAGTAAGTGTACACCCGATCGTCGCGTATATCCTGATAATCTCCACGATCTGCTTTTGTTGTATTTTCATCGTCAGTGAGACGAAGATTATTGATTTCCCAGCCCGAAGGAAATATTTGTGAAAGCGCCAAATTTTCGTATTCACCGCGAATACCAGGGTTTTTCACAGTCACATTAGCCAGGAACTCTGTACCCTGGATAAGATTTGACGGATCAATGACGTTTCCTCGAACGTCCGTGTAACTCACCGTAAGCGACAAGTTATTCTCCCGCTCCTCCTCCTGCCCGCGTGCAGGCGTACCGGTGCTTACGACCCTGACAAACAGACTTCCTTTACTTTCATTTGAAATTTTGATGGGCGCCTTTTGCGCGCCAGCGAAGACAAGGGCCGTCTGTGAAACAGGCAGGTTTGTGCTGGCATTGATTGTCTTTCCCCCATAGGTATAGGAAAATTTCAATTCTCCACGTTTTTCGATCGCCACAAACATTCCAATCGCTTTTAATGAATAAGCAATAGTTTGCGTACTCATCCAATAGCT
>DASQTN010000066.1:0-4613 GCA_035641895.1 Chryseolinea sp.
AATTGACAAGTCCTGAACGCCTTCCATACCTGAGAGTGTTCCCATACTGGCTTTGGTTTTTATATAGGGCAACATGGCAATCACGTTGATCTTGCTGGTAATGCCATAGGTTCCCATCCACATAAGACTTTGTGTGGTCACTTTCCCGACGTTCCCATTGTCGCGTTTTAATTCGCCTTCCCAGTAGTCGGTCCAGCTGTCGTGCGTGTACATGAGTCCTGTACACAGGGTTTTTTTAGGCATCATCAAACCATCGGTCAGCGTTTGAGCAAGTACCGAGGCAGACATACCAATCCCTAAAAGGAATAGTAAAGGTTTTTTCATTGAGGTATCTTAAGAAGTTAAATTGTTCTATGAGAAAGTACATGTTCATGCGAAAGCATGCACATATGCCTGAGACGTAATTCTACGCCGTGCATTTAAAAAGATTTTAGGAAGTCAACCGCGGGGCGGCGGTGAGATAATAGATTGATCGAGATCCGTCAGACCGGGCGTTTTTCTACCGAAGACGAATTCAGAATGCCAGCCCGTTGAAATGGACTTGATCGTAATATGAGATGGAAGAAAATCTTTAATAAAGATATTAATGACCTTTCCATTGTGTTTTGCATCAACTGGCTTGTCAGTAAAAGTTTTCACGTAATCAGCAACTGCCTGTTCAATTCGCTTAGTAGTATGATCCTTGATGCAAACCATAAACAAAGTATCATTTTGATACTTTTGCTTTACAAGTCTGTAGAATTCGCCTTCGTGTTCGAACTCACCGTCTACACGTTCATAGTCTTCGGAATCTATTTGGTAAGGAACGGCTACTGGAATTTTTAATAGGATGGTTTCATCTTCGGAATACCGATGGTTGTCGAGGCGCTTTACCAGATCTTGAGTTGTTTTATAACGCAAGCCTTGCAATAACCCATAAAACCCTAATGCATTAAACAACAAGAGCAAAATCAAGCAAATGGAAGTGACTTTTTTCAAAGCATTGGTAATAGGCGTCCCATAGGTATGAAAAAAATTGCTAAAAATCAATTGAAGTACCGTCACATCCGTGTTTCCAGGCTTTTTGCTTTAAGCTTTAAGCTTTCTGCTCAAAGAGGCACGTAAACAATTTTTTTAGTCTCGAAAAACTCCTCATTAAAATAATCAGAGAGTTCAAAAATCTGATATGGTTTTTTTAATTCAGCCAGTTCCTCGTCCAGGTCTCCACCCTTTAGATATAGTATGCCGTTGAAAAGTTCATGGCTGGATTTTTTCTTTATTCTCTTATGAATCCAACTGTGAAATTCCTTTAATCGCGTTACTGCGCGGCTTATAATAAAATCATATTCAGCTTTTAATTGCTCGGCACGAACTTGTTCAGCCGTAACATTCTTCAAGCCCAACGCATCGGCGACATTCTTCACGACGGTTATTTTCTTGCCGATAGAATCCACCAGATGGAATTGCACTTCCGGAAAGAGAATTGCCAGTGGAATGCCGGGAAAGCCACCGCCTGTTCCTACATCTAAGATAAGCGATCCGGCCTTGAACGATACTGCCCGGGCAATTCCCATAGAATGCAAAACGTGATTGACGTACAGGTTATCAATGTCTTTGCGAGAAATGACATTGATCTTATCGTTCCATTCCTTGTATAAGCCCTGGAGTTTCTGATACTGATTTTTTTGAGATTCCGTGAGCTGCGGGAAATAGCGAAATAATACGTCTGCGGTGCTCAATCTTTCAACTTTCTAATTGCCAATCTAAAATTAACCAACCTGCTAAAAGCCCAATCCCCTAATTTTTTCATCCCATAATGCTGATCAAATATGATCGCGCTTGTTTTTCACCATTTCAAACATAAGCTCCCGCGCGCGATGAAGCTGTGCTTTCACCGTACCTAACGGAGCATCTAAATCCACTGCGATTTCC
The DNA here is from genome assembly GCA_035641895.1 of Chryseolinea sp. Classification (GTDB taxonomy): domain Bacteria; phylum Bacteroidota; class Bacteroidia; order Cytophagales; family Cyclobacteriaceae; genus Chryseolinea. The sequence continues at coordinate 1,912 of DASQTN010000066.1, forward strand.
TCATAAGATAATTCATGAAAATAGCGCAGGCGCTCTAATTTTTGATACTTTGGTGGGAGTTTATCTACAAAAATCTGGATAAGTTCAGCCTTTTGCAACCGGATGGCTTCTTCCTGCGGATCCAGATTTTCATCTTCCACATCGATAGAAACCGATTGTCCATCATCGTCGGTAAACGTATTCTCTATGCTTAGCGTGTTGAGTTTTTTCTTCCGGATGAAATCGATGGTGTTGTTGGTAGCAATTCGAAACAACCATGTGCTAAAAGTAAAGTCCTTTTTAAAGCGATGAAGGCTCCGAAAAGATTTAGCAAATGACTCAATGGTCAAGTCTTCTGCGTCATCCACGTTCCGAACCATTTTTAAGATCATATGGTAAACCGGCCGCTTGTATCGCTGGAGGAGTTTAGCATAGGCCTTGTCATCTCCGCCCACTGCCATGTCAATCAATTTGAAATCTTCCAGCGCTTTGGATGAAAACCTGTTCTCTAATTCTTCCATCGTACTTTTTTTGTGGCTAAAGCCTTTATGCCCGTGACAAGATAATAAAAGGCATAAATAAAATCTAAAAGCGGGACAATCCAGGATTCAAACTTCTGATGGAGTTTTTTTGAAGCGACATTTGACGTCACTACAACAATAATTATTCGGAACAGCAGTAAGCCGACCACAACGTATTTCAGGGGTGAAAGAATAGCAAGGGGTATCCCAATAAACCATGTCAGCATCCACGACAATGTAAATAAACCCAGCAATAGACGGTGGCCGAAACGATAATATTTGCCAACGGACAGGTGCCGGACCTTCTGCTTAAAAAACGATCCGAAGGTAGTTTTAGGAACTGACGAGACAATCGAATCTTTATCTATACAAACGGCGGTGTTGGTTTTACGGGCATGCTGGTTGACAAACAGGTCGTCATCGCCACCAGTTACTTTTGTGAAATTATTGAACCCTTTCACCTCCAAGAATTTTGATCTCCGGTAGGATAGGTTTCTTCCCACACCCATAAACGGCATCCCGGCCAGGGCGAACGAAATATATTGGATACCCGTAAGCAGGGTCTCAAATCGTATAAAGGCGTTTAAAAATCCCGGACGTTGCTGATAAGGCGAAAATCCTAAGACAAATTGTGTGTTAGGACTAAAATGCCTTGCCACGGAGCTTAGCCAGTTTTTGCCCTCCGGGCGGCAATCGGCATCGGTTAGCAGGAGCCATTCATATTTCGCAGCCTTGATTCCCAATGTCAGTGCATACTTTTTGGCATTAAAAAGTTGTGGTGTGCGATTGACATGAACCATTCTTAGCCGGTGATCCTTAGCGGTTTCTTGAAGCAACAGATCAAACGTTCCGTCATTTGAGCGGTCGTCAACTACTATAATTTCAAATTCGGAATGATTTTGACTTAATAAAATGGGAATTAACTCCTTTAAATTTTGTTCTTCATCGTGTGCACAGATGATAACCGAGACGGGCAAAGCTTGATCCGGTTTCTTTATGGGGGTCTTTGCCAATGTCACCAGATAAAATATGAAGTATATGACCTGTACTCCTACAGCGGCAAAGAAAATATAAAGTAAGACTTCCAAAGACTCGAGATTTTTCGACAAATATAGAGTTAGCACAGCCGGATGAAAGAACTTTTAGACCAATCTCATGATAAATTCGGGCATGCCCGTAGTTTTATCTGATGACTTGTTTTCAAGTCGTCGAAAAGTCGATCGACGGCCGTTTTAAAATCAGCATGAGAATTGTCGAAAACAGACGGTTTTTAATGTTCGCGTGAACAAAAATTGTGTGTCCGAAAACATATGATTACATTCATCAGGTTTTTTTTTCATTTGAGTGTAAAATTTTATTGCTTTGAATCATGGACTTAGGGAAGAATATCAGAATTAAAGATATCGCCAAGCTCGCGGGTGTATCCGTGGGAACGGTCGACAGAGTGATTCACAACCGCGGACGCGTATCGCAAGATGCCCTTCAGAAAGTTACGTCGGTTATGGAACAAATCGACTATAAACCCAATCTAATTGCAAGAACATTGGGTTCAAACAAAAATTATCGGATTGCAGCCATTATACCCAACCCGCAGCAAGATCCGTATTGGTCGCAATCAAATCTAGGAATCCTTCAAGCGCAGGCGGAATGGACTCAGTATGGCATCAATATCGACCTGCACGTATTTGACCTTTTCGATAAAGACTCTTTTAAAACTACGGCCCAGGAAGCTGTCGCTACCAAACCGGATGGTATTGTTATCGCGCCCATTTTTTATCACGAGGCATTGCCGGTTTTCGAATTGTTAAAAGCCGATCAGATTCCTTATGTTCTTTTTAATACTAACATTCCCGAAGCAAATCCATTAAGTTTTATAGGACAAAACCTTTTCCAGAGTGGGAAGGTAGCAGCACAGCTATTGCATTTTGGCCAGCAACAACCCGGCACCTTCGCGGTACTTCATATTGATGAAGATATACAAGATTCATTGCACCTTTTGGAAAAGGAAAAAGGATTTCGTGAATATTTTAGCTCAAATGGCAAGGCGAAATTTGAGGTTCTGGCCTTTAACTTAAATCCAAAAGAGAGCGCATTCGAAAAGCAGCTATCGGATTTGATAAGTAACGAAAATCTGAAAGGAATCTTTGTGTCTACCTCCAATGGGTCCGCGATCGCGGCCAGTTTCCTGGAGAAACTTGGGAA
>DASQTN010000067.1:0-4014 GCA_035641895.1 Chryseolinea sp.
TCAAATGAAACGACAATCTCTTCAGCGTATGAAATCCCCGCTATACCGCTGCCCGATTCGCTTCCAAAGAAAGTTGACTTTACAATCCAGCAAGGAATAGATTTTAACGGCCGATTGGTTATGAGAAAGGATAAAGCTGAACAGGGCATTATCACAGTGCTGCAAGAGAATACAAGTCAGGTCTTTATGATTACCACTGAAGAGAATGGCAGTTTTGCTTTCAGTAATTTAAAGCTATACGACTCCGCTAAGCTTTCGGTGCTTGCTAAAACGATTAAGGGCAAACGCGGGAAAGTTGTGTTAGATTCTGCGAGACGTTTGTCGCCTCTGACAGCAGACGTTGAACCACTGAAAATTGAAGTATACAAAGATGAGAATCCTGCCAAGTATAATACCACAGAATTCCTGGACTCGAGACTGTTAGATGAGGTCGTTATAAAAGGTACAAGAGACCAGCCCAATACGTCGGTTATAGATGCCGATGCCATCATCACTGGAGATTATCTCCGCGCGACAAACTCTAACAATATTTTGCTCGCGCTTCAAGCCCGCGTGCCTGGCCTACGGGTTGTAAATGGGATGCTATTGTTGGGACCGCCAACAGGCTATGGCGGAAGCAAGGAAAATGCTCAGCCGCTCGTTCTCATTGATGGCATGCCTATAAATTCGTTCGAATCCTTTGAAAGTATTGTTGAGCGCCTTTCATCCATGAGCGCGCAGGAAATTGAGCAAATTGAGGTGTACAAATATTCAAGCGGCGCGATATATGGATCCAGGGGCGCAACCGGCGTGATCTCGATCACCACGCGAAAGTCCACCGACTACCCGGCATCCACGAAAGAAATGGCACAATTTGAGGAGATCAAAATAGCAGGCTTCTCAGCATCCAAGAAATTTTATTCACCGGACTACTCGCGTCCAACCGATAATATCCGTGCGGATTACCGTTCGACTATTTATTGGAATCCCTTAGTTCGCACTAGTGAAAACAACGAGGCACAGATCTCATTTTATGCTGCGGATCTTCCTACCCAATATCGAATTGTCGTGGAGGGTGTCACAAATGATGGGACGGTTGTACGTGCTGAAAAGCTTATTACTGTTGAAGAGAAGCCCTAATTATAATTCCAGAAAACCTTCTGGGAGATTTACACTAATTTTCTTTTTTGCTTTGTTCACGCTCTCAATAAACGGACCGTTTACAGGAATCAGGATCTCTTTATTATTGTAATCAAGCACCAATAGCCGGTTTGGTCCGGCTTGCATTACCTCACGAATTTTTCCCAACAATCCTTTCTCTTCGTCATGCACTTCGAAATCGATGATCTCATCATCGTAGAATTCGCCACGTACAGATTTTGGGCGAAAGGACTTTTCAATATAGACGGACTGTTTTGAAATTTTTGATGCGTCGTCGAGCGAATTGATGTCCTCGAATTTCACGAAAGCTTTTTTTCCCTGGGCGGAAATTCCATGAATAAAATACGGAACAAGGCGGTTATTCTGTTCAAGGAAAACGGATTTAATAGCTGAAAAATCTTCCGGGGCGTTATCATCCAACGTCACCGTTACTTCGCCCTTTAAACCATGTGGCTTAAGGACCCATCCGATTTTAAAACACGAATCTATATCCATAAATAAAAATGCCAATGCGTATTGCGCATTGGCATCTATCAAATTCTAATAAATTAAGCCTGAGCTTCCTGAGTTTCGGCAGCAGGTGGCGCGTCGCCTTCAGCGGCCGGCGCAGCAGGAGCTGCTTCAACAACCTGTGCTTTCTTCCGAATTGCTTCAGCACGGGCCTCGCGAATCTTCGATTCAGCGTCTTTACGTGCTTTCGCGCTAGCTTCTTTGGACTGGGATAGCTTATCACGTTTGGCTTCAATCTTAGTCGTTTTGGACTTAAGCCAATCTTGTAATTTACCGTCCGCCTGGTCTTGCGTTAAAGCACCTTTAATTACACCGATCTGTAAATGCTTCTTTAACATGATTCCTCTATGGGAGAGAACAGCTTTAACGGTGTCGCTTGGCTGTGCTCCGTTCATTAGCCAGGTAAAAGCTTTTTCATCATTAAGCTGAATTGTGGCTGGAACGGTGAGAGGATTATACGTTCCGATTTTCTCAATAAATCGCCCATCGCGTGGGGATCTGGCGTCGGCTACGACTACATCGTACATTGCCAGTTTTTTGCGGCCTCTGCGGGCCAATCTGATTTTAACCATTACTTGTTAAGGTTTTAATGTGGAACTCGTCCTTTTTAAAGAGCGCAAAGATAGTGGAATTTTTGGCTGGCCAAATCTGTCTTGATAAATGAGCACAAAAATAATTTAATTACGCGCTCTTGAATAGTAAAAGGCAAATATTCGTTTAAGCGAGTATTCAATTTTTTAATATTAATTGGCTTACCTACATTTGAGGGCTTTTTCAATCGAATTCATGAGCAATTATTCGTACATATCAAATGCTGACGTTGGTTATATCGACCAACTCTACCAAAATTATAAGAAGGATCCCAATTCGGTAGATCCGACCTGGCAAAAATTTTTCGAAGGTTATGATTTTTCAACAAAAGGCGAAAATGGGAGTGGTCATGCTGTAGGCGTCGACGAATCATTATCAATTAAGGAAACGCAAGTCCGAAACCTGATATTTACTTATAGATCCTTTGGGCACCTTACCTCAAAGACTAACCCTGTTCGGCCGAGGAGAAATCACCACGTTAATTTTGATCATAAGAGCGTTGGTTTGACCGATGCAGATCTAGATACGGAATTTGATGTGGGTTCGGAGATCGGTATGGGTAAAGCTACCCTTCGCAAGATTATCGAGAAACTAAAGGCCGTGTATTTAGGACCTATTGGATTCGAATACAACTTCATTCGGAACGACGAAATTCGCCAATGGTTTTTTCAAAAATGCGAACACGAATATTTCACTTACAATCCGACGATCGATGAGAAAAAACGAATTCTCACGAAACTTAATGAGGCGGTTGTCTTTGAAAATTTCCTTCATACCAAATTCCTGGGACAGAAACGATTTTCATTGGAAGGAGGAGAAAATACGATTCCAGCATTACAAACGATTATTAATAAGGCAGCTGAGCTTGATGTAAAAGAAGCGGTGATCGGAATGGCACATCGCGGGCGGTTGAATGTGTTATCGAATATTTTAGGGAAAACGTATGAGCAAATTTTCACAGAGTTTGAGGGGAATGTAAGTCCCGACCAGACGATGGGAGACGGAGATGTCAAATATCACTTGGGCTATTCAAGTCATATTAATACTCCCTCAGGGAAGAAAATATATTTAAAGCTTACGCCCAATCCGTCGCATTTGGAGGCAGTTGACCCGCTGGTAATAGGATATACCCGCGGACAAATTGATGATGAATACAAAGGCGATCTTTCCAGGGCGATGGCTATATTGATTCATGGTGATGCGGCTCTTGCCGGACAAGGACTCGTCTATGAAGTGGTGCAGATGTCTGGTTTGCCAGGTTATACTACCGGTGGAACGATTCATTTTGTGATCAATAATCAGGTTGGATTTACGACCGACTACGACGACGCAAGAACGAGTATCTATTGTACCGATCTTGCAAAGATCGTCGACGCTCCTGTATTGCACGTCAACGGCGATGATGCAGAAGCTGTAAGCTTTGTGTCTAACCTAGCCGTTGAATATCGTCAGAAATTCGGAAAGGATATTTTTATAGACCTGCTTTGCTATCGTCGGCATGGACATAATGAAGCCGATGAACCGAAGTTTACGCAACCGAAACTATACAATCTCATCGCCAAGCATGAGAACCCACGGGAGGTCTATGTGAAGAAGTTGATCGAACGAGGAGATTTAGACGCCGCCTTAGCCGACGAGATGGATAAAAACTTCCGAAACCAGCTGCAAGACCGGTTAAATGAAGTGAAACAAAAACCTCTTCCATACAAACCTCAAAAGATGGAAGCCGAATGGGAGGAACTGCGATGGGCTAAGCCGGAAGATTTCGATAAA
>DASQTN010000068.1:0-4915 GCA_035641895.1 Chryseolinea sp.
GCGTCTCCAAGGTTTTCTCAGCCATGTCTCTCTTCTTATTGTCAGGATCTGGCATACCTTGGGGATAGACGTTATCGCCAAGATACAACACCGTGGAAGGGACGTCCGATTTGCTTATGTCGTACCGAATTACATCCCCAATCGAACTATTAACTATAAATGGCTCACCAGCATCGCCGATAAAATATAAAGAATGCGTAACACTATCTGTGGCTGATTGGCCGGAAGCCGTCGTGACGGCTAAAAGGAAACATAGAAAACATAATAGCATTCTAACCATGCAGCAATTTGAATACGATTAACGGTTTTAGTAATACGCCTTGTAAAATAAAAAGTTCACGATCCGTTTGTAGGCGCTGTCCGGATGAAAGACAAAAATATTTTTACCTTTAACAATTAACAACATCATGGAGTCGGAATTCATACGGCAGGCAAGAAGTTTGGCAGAGAAGGTTTTCAAAACCAGGGCTTTTGACAAGCATATCTTTCACAATTTTGATCACACCCAGGATGTAGTCAATGCCGTTGTTACAATAGGTCAGCATTCAAACCTGAGTGCCGATGAAATGGAATCCGCATTAGTGGCGGCCTGGCTGCATGACGTTGGTTATGAGCAGGGTTCAAAAAATCATGAGCAGCTTTCGGCACGCAAAGCGCAGGATCTGCTGACAGGTTTAGGCGCTCCACAGAAAAAAATTACGGATGTTACGGAAGCCATTCTGGCAACCCATATGCCCCAGCAGCCCAAGACGCTTGTAAGCAAAGTGTTATGTGATGCCGATCTATATCATCTTGCAACGGAGCAGTGCCTGGAAAAATCAAACATGTTGAAAGAGGAACGGAACGCTCTTGGCACTAAAGAAATGTCCGACGAAGAGTGGCTGAACTCAACTGTGGAATTCATGGAGGATCATTCCTACCATACGTCTTATGGACAAACTATTCTCGAGCAGGGTAAGCAAAAAAATATTAAAAAATTGAAAAAGGCTACCAAGCCAAAAGTAAGTGCAAAAAAGTACCGAAAGCTTGAAGAAGAGCTTGAAAAGCTAAGGGTTAAGCTTGAGAAAGAAAAGAGTTTAAAACCGGATCGTGGCATCGAAACAATGTTTCGCACAACGTCCCATAATCATATCATGCTGAGCCAGATGGTCGATAGTAAAGCCAGCATTTTGATCACCATCAATTCAATTATTTTGTCAGTAATCGTATCCGTTCTTATACGAAAACTGGAAGAAAATTCTTATCTGCTTATTCCAACGATCCTATTGGTGACTGTCTGTTTGGCTACGATGGTATTTTCCATACTGGCAAGCCGTCCCAATGTATCATCAGGAAAATTCACCCGCGAAGACATAAAAAATAAGCAGACGAACCTGTTGTTTTTTGGAAATTTCCACGCGATGAAGGTGGAAGATTATCAATGGGGAATGCAAGAGATGATGAAAGACGCGGACTATTTGTACGGTAGTATGATTAAAGACATTTACTATTTAGGAAAGGTGTTAGGTCGAAAGTACCGTTTTTTGAGAATTGCGTACAGTATCTTCATGTTCGGATTCGTGGTTGCAATTCTATCTTTCATCATTGCGTTGCGGTTATCAGCTAACCCCGGCCTCTGAACGTTTTTTAAGAAAACAGAAAATGCAGATACCGAGCTGAACGGTAACCGTAGATACTATCATTAAAATCAGTTCCATAAAAAGGGTGGTTGTTTGAGATATGAAGGTAGCTCAACTCCTGAAAAGCAGTTACGTTCATTGTTTAGTTCGCCTATAGCGACGATGACCTGACCAATATTCCTGCGAATGGATTTGAAAAAGAGGCTTGATTTGGGACAATCTAAAACACAAACGAATCAAATCGTTGACTATGTGAATGGTATCCCAATTCGGTTTAAAGAATTAGTTGAAGTGTTCCTAAATGGCCCGTATCGCACCACGCAACGGGCCGCATGGCCGTTAAGTAGTTGTGTAGAGAACTGGCCCTATTTAATTGATCCTCACTTTAAAAAGATCCTGGATTCCCTACAAAAGCCTGGCATTCATGACGCCGTCAAACGTAATACAATGCGGCTGCTTCAGTCTATCGTTATTCCAAAACGCTACCATGGTAGAGTTGCCAATCTGTGCTTTGACTACTTGCAGGACCCAAAGGTCGCAGTAGCAATTCGGGTGTTTTCAATGACGGTGCTGGCGAATATCTGTGTTAACCAACCAGATATAAAGAAGGAACTCAAACTCATCCTGGAAGATCACCTGCCGTTCGGGACTGCAGCATTTAAAAGTCGTGCGACGAAAGTGTTAAGAGCTTTAAGTAACGAAGGAAAGGGATAAATTTCGAAGCCGTTTATCAACGAGCCGTCATGAGTTTCTTAATCAAATCATCTGCAATGAGTTGATCCTCTGGCTGCGCAATCTTTCTGAACTGTCTGATGGTCTTAATTGCCTTGTCAAATTCTTTGTTCATCGCAAAGGTCAAACCCAGGTTGAAATAACTATTGGGGAAAGCCGGTTCCAACTGAATTGATATTTCGTAGTGGGCTTTGGCTAGCGGGAAATTTCCAATCTCGCCATAAAGGTTAGCCAAGTTGTAGTGGGCCTCAAAATGCCGCGGATCTATTTTAAGACAGTTTGTGAAGCTATCAATCGCTTTCGCATTGGCACCCTCAAGTGACTCTATTATCGCAAGGTTGCAGTATGCATCCGCCATGGAATCTTCCTGTTCAATCGCCTGCAAGTAACCAATCTTTGCCCGTTGTTTATCACCCAGTTCGTCCAGCTGCAATGCTTCTTCAAAAACGGATAACTGATTGAGCTTAATTACTTTACCGCCTGCAAAAAGGTTTAATTGCCCATTTGGTTCACGGCGCAAGTCCTTCCTTTTTCGAACCCGTTGAGGCCCAAATTTCTCCGGAGTCGGAATCGGAAACTTGATGATCTTTGCCATGTGTGTGCAAAGTTAATTGTTATCTGTTAACAAGCACCGGATAAATTACGGTTCCGAAAACGAATGAAATTCAACTCGCTTTCCGTCGTACAGCCTTGGCAGGTTTTTCGGCTTTTTCCTTTTTCGCAGCGCCACCTTTTGCTTTTTCCATTGGTTTTTTGGCTGCGTCGATACTTGCCTTGAGGGCCGTCATAATATCTACTACTTTAGGAGCTTCCTCCTCAATTGATACGATTTCTTTGCCTTGGATCTTAGCATCAATAATCGCTTTCAGGGCATCATAGTACTGATCCTTCATTTCGATATTAGCGAACTTGGTCGTCATCGAATCAACCAAAGTTTTTGCAAGCTTCAATTGCTCCTTATCAGTTTTCACTTCCATCAGTTGGGGAACCTCGCGAATACTTCGCACTTCCTGCGGATACCGCAACCGATACATTACCATTCCACTCTCGTGAGGAGTAATTAGTACTGGAGTTTCACGATCTCTTAGCACGACTTTCCCGACAGCGATTCGGCCGGTTTCCTTCATCGTCTGGCTTAACAGTCCGTATGTCTTCGCCGCCATATCACCATCGGGTCCAACATAATAGGGTGTCTCATACAGGGTTGGATGAACTTCCTTCGTATCTACAAAACCCTGAATTTCAATAATTCTTTCGCTTTTTAGTTTGACTTTATCAAAATCTTCCGGCTCAATAATTACATATTGACCTGGCTCATATTGATAACCTTTAACAATATCTTCTGTGCGAAGAGTCTCTCCCGTAACTTTGTCTTTCTTTTCATAGCTCACAGGATTATGTCCCTCTTTCGAAAGCAAGTTGAAACTAATTGTTTGCCCCGAGTCTATTGCGTTATAGATCCTTATTGGGATGGTTACAAGGGAGAATTGAATGTGTCCTTTCCAGATTGCTCTCATAACATCAAGGTTAGATTAAAAAGTGAATCAGGTCGAGCTAAGATATTGAAAATGTTTGATGCGACAAAGTGGGCAAGTGCTCAAGTGTTTAAGCGGCGAAGTTCTACGTCTTGGGCTTGTCACCATTCCAAACTTGCATTTACCAAGCCGTCTTGATTGTGGCTTTCAGATCGTGCAAGATCGTGAACAATCCGAAGTAGGTTCGATTTAAATATACCGCTTCCCCTACTCCACGGGCTCTTTTCGACTCCCGAAGCTCCTTCATCATTGACAATTTCTCCCCAAAGGAATAAAGCTCATCGAAGTATTTATCATCCGCGAAATCAAATGTGTCAGAGTGAAAAGGTCTCGACAAGAGCTCAACCAACTTTACAAAAACGTTTGTGAAAAATTCTTCTTCCTTTTTGGAATCCTCGGAATGAATAAATCGAAGTTCGCGGAAAGTCTTGTCACGTTTTTCTAGGTCCGTCAGCACATCTTTATCGTGAAGCTTGAAATATACCTTGTAGAAATCATCCGGTATAATCTTAACACATCCAAAATCAATAATACCGAGTTTATAATCTTCGGTTATTATAAAATTTCCAGGATGGGGATCTGCATGTACCGCCTTTAGCGTATGCATCTGGAAATGGTAAAAATCCCAAAGCGCCTGTCCCAATTTATTCCGCTCCCCGGAAGGAATGGAATTGTTTAACACTTCGCCTAACGGTCTTCCTTCAATCCAATCCATTGTTAGAATCTTTTCAGAAGACAATTCAGGATAATACTTTGGAAAAATAATATTTTCTAAATGACGGCTTTTTTCTGAAAGGTCCATCGAGCGGTCGAGTTCCAGCGTGTAATCGGTCTCCTCAAGCATTCTTGATTCTACTTCGTTTATAAATTCGTCATACTCGACGGGATTTAACTTAAACATCGTCAATGCTATGGGCTTTATCATAGCCAAATCAGATTTCACACTGTCACCGACACCCGGATATTGAATTTTTACCGCGAGTTTCTTGCCCTTCAAGGTAGCTTGATGAACCTGGCCCATAGAAGCAG
>DASQTN010000069.1:0-7160 GCA_035641895.1 Chryseolinea sp.
CGGAAATTAAAATCAGTACGTAGGCAAATGCCAACATAACGTCCACGCCGACACCCAGGATTGAAAATAGACGTGCGGTTTCAAAGGCAGGCGATGCTGCCTGAAGACTGCTCTGGGAATTCACGGCTCGCGGTAGTTGGATTGCGGCCATCGGCGACCGATACTTGACAAGCACTGAGGTAATTTCTTTGAGCGAATCATCAGATGCAACGGAAGGGACGAGCGACGAAGAAACTTTCGAAGTATCGATCTCGTGTGGATGCACTTCATCACCTGTCTCGTGCATCGCCCAAATACTTTCGATATTGGTAAGTATCAAATTATCCAATACGGTGTTTGTTTTTTGCATGATGCCTTTTACAACATACTTATGTTCATTGTGCGCATGGCCCTGCTGCGTAAGTCCATGCGCGCTGGTAAATTCATCGTCTAGCTTAAGCTTGCCCAAGGTTGCGACATTGGCACCAATGGTCACCTCCAAATCATCCCTCCACCAGGCGCCCTGTGCTAGCTGCGCCTGATAGAGCTCGGCATAGCGCATGTTTGTTCCTATAATTCTATAAGAATTATAGCTGTCGCCTAATGCCAGGGGTATTGCTGTCTTTATCAGCCGACTTTTTGAGATCTTATCAGCTTCCTGTAGCTTGATGTTCCCCGTAGGAAAATCTATATGAAAGATATTGCATAATATAAGCTGGAGCGGACTGCCTTTCGCACCGATTACCAGGTCAATTCCTCTGGAGTTTTCGGTGATCTTTTGATCCAATTGATTTTTAAACAGCAATAATATCGTGATGACAGCGATACCCAGCGCAAGCAAAATAATGTTTATCGCTGTGTTAAGCGGCCTTGCTTTGAGATAACTCCAGACGAGGATGAAGAGGTTCATTGACGTTATCCGTTAATCGTTATTCGTTTGTGTGTTGTAGCTGATTTCATCAAGAGCAATTTTTAACCGCTGAGAAAATGCCGAGGTAATGCAGGGAGAGAAATCGCAGAGATTGCTTAACAGCACGCTGCGTTACTCAAGGTATTGACTCGGTCATTACGCTCCGCGATTAAAAACACTCCGAAACTATAATATTTTATAAGCACACGTTGACATTGGCTCATAATCATTCAATCTTTTAAAATTATTTTTCGCTCAATCCTGTCTTTTAACCGTTGGTCATGGGTTGCAATAAGTAAAGTCGATTGATTTTGGTTTGCCACGTCGATAAGCAACGAAATTACATTATTACAATGCCTATCGTCCAGGGCAGAGGTTGGTTCATCAGCAAAAATTACCGAAGGTTTACTTATCACGGCTCGCGCTATGGCCACGCGCTGTGCCTGCCCCTGGCTCAAGTGAGACACATCACTTCGCCGCTTGTCGGCAATTCCAAGACCATCCAACACTTCCTCCACTCGCGCGTGATGAAGTGGCAGCGACGCCAAATAAGAATGCATCATGAGGTTTTGCTCAACGGTCAAGGCACTGATCAGGTGATTACGTTGAAAAATAAAGCCTATGTTTTGCCCCCGGAATTTATCCAGCTGGTGTTCGTTTAATGTTTCGAGCGCTACGCCATTAATTTGAATAGAACCTGAATAATTACGAAGAAGTCCTCCCAGCAAATGGAGCAAAGTTGTTTTTCCACTTCCTGATTCACCCAACAATAAAAAATGCTCCCCCCTTTTCACAGTGAAATCTGGAAAGGAAATCGCTGGGCCATTCGAAAACTTGTAGGAGAGATCGGAAATCGAAACCATGAATTATTTTAAGGTGCCGGAAAAATAGGAAACCAATACGGTTTATCCTTCTTTATTTAAGCAGCTTCCCAAAATTTGCTGTAATAATGCCTGGTAAGGCTTCAGCGACATGTCCATAAATCGGTTGCATTAATTCTATGTAGGGATTACATTGGATATTAATCCCTTAAAATACATGTATGAGTCGGTGTACGGATGGGATTTCGGCAATGCCCATGAAAATATAGATTGATTAATCTTATGAAATGGATAGCGTTTTTATGGATTTGTTTTTCCTTGATTTCCTGTAAACAGGGTTCTGAGAAGGAACGACAAGAACAATCTGAGTTGAAAGAAATCAGGAAAAGCGAAAAAAATATTTCAGAAAAGTTTCTTCGGATAGATGGTACTTTAGATACGCTTCGCCAATACGAACTTGGCAAAGACCTTTTCGGAAAGTTTTTTCAGGAACGGGCCGAGTTTTACATTATTGAAAATCCCAACAAGACGATTTACAATCATCCGGTTCGCTCGATCACATTGTATTTTCTGGACGGAATGCTATCGAAAACAAAATACGAGCTCGATGTGGACATTTCAGACGATCTGATTCACAGTTATGGAGCCTTTACCATTAAAGGTTATGACAGCATCACCCGAACATTATTCAAGGCAGAAAAAATTATTGACAATGTGGATAATAAGAGGATTTTGAACAAGAAGCTTATCAACTACCAATTAAAATGGGATTTGACTTCTAAATTTATTTACACACGGGTTGATAAATCTGGCACAAAACCCCGATATGAATATATCGAATCAATCAAAAATTATGACTCGAAATTCAGAGGCGTTGAGTTTTAGTTTGAAGTTCGAAGTCGTTCGAAATTTAAGGTTCGAGGGTTGCGCGGAGACGGTTAACTTAATAAAGACTGTTTAATACGAGCAGTAAACGAGGCATTTGGCAATATATGTTCAAGCCATCTATTTGATTAATTACGAATGTTGAATACTCCTACTTAGTCAACTGAAATAAATGCCGCCGTTTCTTACAATTAACTAAGTATTAACATTGACATTAGTTGTGTCGAAATTTTCACGCAGAGTTACGCAAAGAATAGGCTCAACAATTATGTTAATTCAATTTTGCAAACTACGCGGGCAAGTGTACCCACACGAGTCCGCAGAGCACGGCCAAGCCGTGGTCGACATGTGCTTCGTAGGAAATTCCGTCGAGCTCTCCGTGACTTTGGGATTCTGTGGTGAAAATATCGACTAAGAATAGAGAGGGGTCCTGGGCAAAAAGTATTGGTGATGGCTTATAAATTTTACAAATCATAACTTAACAAAGTAGGGATACTGAATGTCCAATGGTGATCGGCAACTGGAACCCGAGATGTTACGTATGCCTGTGAAGAAATACGCAAGCCTGTAAGGGCGACATATTGGTAGCGCCGTCCGACCCGCCAACGGTGGTCGGGCGGCGCTACCATAGCAAGTGGAAATCGCGCCACAGGGAAAATTTAAATTGGTCTTCTCACCTTTTTGGCGCGAAATAGATGAAATATATTACGAGCTTACATCGCGCGATGAATGTCATTCCACACTGCTGAAGGCAGGTATGGGGTTACATCGCTACGAGTTGAAATGTTTTCGTTTTTTATCTTACTTTCAAATAACCAAACTACGTCGCATGAAATATCTGGCCATTAGTATCCTCTTGGTAGTCTCTTTTTCCTGTACCAAGAAAGAAAATAACTCAACGTCAACAGCTTCAATCGGTTCGATTGAAAGAATCGATCCTGCATTTGACGCGATCGTTAAGGCAGATGCTCAAGTCGAGATTCTCGCCGACGGTTTTGAATGGAGTGAGGGTCCGTTATGGCTTGAAGATCAAAAAGCATTGTTGTTCTCTGATGTTCCAAAAAATACTGTCTATAAATGGACGGAAGAAAAGGGACACGAAATATACCTGACACCATCGGGAAGGACGGGCTCAATGCCTTATGGGGATGAGCCTGGCTCAAATGGCCTCTTACTAAACCCAGAAGGTAAGTTGGTGCTTTGCCAACATGGGGACAGACGGGTTTCTGTTATGGATGCTCCGCTGACTGCTCCCGAGCCAAAATTCACGTCGCTGGTCGACAACTACCAGGGTAAAAAGCTAAACAGTCCAAATGATGCCGTATTTAACAGCAAAGGGGAACTATTCGTAACGGACCCTCCATACGGTCTTCCACAAAAGGCTGAAGATCCTACGAAAGAGACTCCTTTTCATGGTGTCTACAAGGTGACGAATGGGGCACTGAAATTAATTACAGATACGATCACACGTCCAAATGGTATCGCCCTGTTTCCTGGTGAAAAAACTTTGCTCGTGGCAAATTCAGATCCCGAAAAGTCAAAATGGTACGCGTTTGACCTTTTAGAAAATGATTCAGTATCCAATGCAAGGGTTTTTTATGATGCCAGTGAAATTGCTAAAACCGAAAAAGGTTTACCTGACGGATTGAAGATCGACAAACAAGGTAACGTATTTGCTACGGGACCCGGCGGTGTCTGGGTGTTCAATAGCGAAGGAAAGGTTCTCGGCAAAATCAAGATTTCAGAATTAACGTCTAACTGCGCTTTGTCGCCCGACGAAAAAACACTTTACGTGACCGCGGATCGATATGTCGTTAGGGTGAAGCTCAGAGATTAACGACAAACTGATTCTTCGCATTCAATCGGAAGAACTTAGCTTCGGTGAATTTTATAGTTAAGGTTTCGAACATCGTTTACCGATGCCAGCTCATTTAATATTTACCCTATTTCAATGACCACATCATCCGTCAACGGGTGACCTACACACGTAAGGACATAACCTTCGGCCCGTTCGGATTGTGAAAGACCTTCCTCCTCATCCAACTTTACCTGTCCGGATAATGCTTTACCCCGGCAAGCCGTGCATAGACCACTCTGACAGGAATAGGGCAAATCAATTCCTTGGTCCAACGCAGTTTCGAGAATGGCTTTATTAGCAGGCACCAATACTTTGTACTCTTGTCCATCATACCGGATCGTTACCTCCCTTGCCTTCAGTTCCCCCGCAACTTCAGGTTGTTTTTTCTCATTTTTGTCGATAGTACCTTGAACAAAGCTTTCCTTAAATATTTTTTCCTTTGGAATACTACGTTTCTCTAACAACGATTCCACATTCTTCATCATACCTTCAGGTCCGCACATCAGGTAAGTTGTTTTTTGTATTCCCCAATCCGGAATGCGTTCAAAAAGCTTAGTGAGCATCTCGTGATTTAGCAAGCCTGAATAGCCTTGCCAGTTCATGGGTGCATTGTCGAGCACATGAATGACGTGTAACCTGCCTTCATCTGTTATTTCTAATTTTTCCAATTCATTTTTAAAAATGATGCTATCGATGTCACGGTTGCAGTAAATTAAAGAGCAAATGCTATCGGGCTCTTGCACCAACGTGCTCTTGATTAGCGACATCATCGGCGTAATACCTGATCCACCGGCGAATAAAATGATATGACGTTTGTTGCCGGCCTTGTACTCGGTAGTAAACTGACCCATCGGTTCCATGATCCTCATGGTTGTCCCCACCTTTAGATTATCTGCAAGCCAGTTGGACATTAACCCATTGTCAACGCGTTTCACCGTCACCGCCAGGTCCTGATCCACGAAAGGTGACGAACACAACGAATAGGCTCTGCGAACTTCCTTGCCATTGACAGTAGCGATAAGCGTTAAAAACTGTCCGGATTTATATCCTATTTTCCCGCTATCAGGATGACCAAACACAATGGAAATTGCATCCTTTGTCTCCTGAACAATATTTTTTACCGGCAAATCATAATATTTCGGTCCGCTGCTGTGAGTTTCTTCTTTCTTTGGTTTCTCCGATTTTTTAAAAAAGCTAAAGGCCATGTGGATTCCGTTATCGATTGATACGTTCGTTGTCAGTTTACTTTATATGGTACAACAAACAAGAAAGCGTTCCTGTTCTCGTCCCTTTGCGTACAAAAATAGTGACTAATAATTTAAATTTTGGGTTGTTCGCGTAAGCGATTAATTTTGAGCGTTAACAACCCCTTACAGTGCAGCTAAATCCCCTTACAGCCATATCGCCCATCGATGGACGCTATTTTCAAACCGTAAACCCGCTGACCCTATACTTCTCGGAGTTTGCATTGATGAAATATAGAATTCAGGTAGAAATTGAATATCTCATCGCACTATCAGGGTCCGTGTCAGAACTGGATGATTTTCCTGCGTATCGTTTGAAAGACCTAAGAGGAATATTCAAGAATTTTACTGAGGAAAACGCTGAAGAGATCAAGGACATTGAAAAAACTACCAATCATGACGTAAAGGCGGTAGAATATTTTATAAAAAAGCAATTTGATTCATTAAAACTCGAACCTTTCAAAGAGTTCGTTCACTTCGGATTAACGTCGCAGGATATCAACAACACAGCGATACCTTTGCTGCTGAAGAACTTTATGGAAGATGAGTATTTTCCAAAGATCGGAATGTTGTTAAGTCGTCTTAATGGATTTGCCAAGGACTGGAAAGATGTGCCAATGCTTGCGCATACACATGGGCAACCCGCTTCGCCCACACGGGTAGGAAAAGAGATCATGGTGTTTGCCGCGCGACTCGAGAAGCAATTAAACCAGGTGAAAGTTGTACCGGTATCAGCAAAGTTTGGCGGCGCAACCGGAAATTTAAATGCGCACTATGTTGCCTATCCAAGTATTGACTGGAACAAATTTGCTGATGACTTCTGCAGTCATCTAGGCCTGGTACGGAGCTTTCCCACCACACAAATAGAACATTACGACAACATGGCGGCGCTATTCGACGCCCTGAAAAGAGTGAATACAATTTTGATTGATTTGTGTCGCGACTTGTGGCAGTATATTTCAATGGAATATTTCAAACAAAAAATAAAGGAGGGAGAGGTCGGCTCATCGGCAATGCCTCACAAGGTAAATCCTATTGACTTCGAAAATGCGGAAGGCAATTTAGGATTTGCCAATGCTATTTTCGAGTTTTTGTCTGCTAAACTTCCGATCTCCAGGCTCCAACGGGATCTCACAGATTCCACTGTGCTTCGAAACATCGGTGTCCCTATTGCACACACTTACATTGCAATCCAGTCAATTATGAAGGGATTGGGCAAGCTCGAATTGAATGAAGTCGCGATTCGGCAGGACCTTGAGAACAATTGGGCTGTTGTTGCCGAAGCAATCCAAACAATCTTACGAAAAGAAGGATATCCCAATCCTTATGAAGCGTTAAAAACATTAACTCGTAAAAACGAAAAAATAACGCAACAAAGTATGGCAGATTTTATTGACGGTCTAGCGGTACGCGATGAGTTAAAAAAGCGTCTGAGATCGATTACGCCATTCACATATGTAGGG
>DASQTN010000070.1:0-2751 GCA_035641895.1 Chryseolinea sp.
ACTGACCTCGGTTTTCATTGACGGCAGAGGGATCGAATGGCTGGTTCAAGGTCCAGTTGCCAACACGGCGGACATATTTATATCTTTCATTGCTGGCTTCGAGACCAAGGTTAAGTCGGTATTTCAAAGCGTCCTTCAGAAAGCTTAATTCCGCATAGGCATTTCCCCGTAGACGAAGGTTTTCATTCGTTGTCTGTTCCAGGGTCTCGCGTGCGATCGGGTTAACTCCGAAGGTGCGTGCAGAACCTTCGTTCCCATAGCCAAAGCCACCGGGATTAGCCACATCGTATACGGGTATCGTTGGCAACATCCGAAGCATGTCCCAATAGGGGTTTGTGATAAGATCTTCCGAATAACCGCGGGCTATCGAAAGATTTTCGCCAATCTTAAATATGCCACGCTTTCCCTCGGTGTTCACACGGAAACTGTAGCGATCGAACGACGAGCCGAAGCTTGTCCCGTCATTCCCAAAATAATTTCCTGAAACGAGGTAGGTACCAAATTCATTACCTCCTGAAAAGGTAAGGTTATAATCCTGTGTTTGTGCTGTGCGAAAGGTTTCGCTTTGCCAGTCAGTATCTATTCCATCGGGGAATTGTTGATATCCCTGGTCAATAACCCAGGGAAATTGTTCCACTTCGATTGCTTCGCGATAAGCCATCGTGTTATATTTTTTAAAGTCGGCCGCATTCATAAAATCATATTCCGGCAGGGTTTGCACGCCATACCGTCCTGCAAATTCTACTTTTAGTGGCCCCGCTTTTCCTTTTTTCGTGGTGATGATGATAACACCGTTGGCCGCCCTTGATCCATAAATTGCCGCCGCCGACGCATCTTTTAATATCTGAATGGATTCAATATCACTGGAATTGAAGTCACGCGTCGCTACTGTAGGAACGCCGTCGATGACGTAGAGCGGCTGATTGTTTGAGAAATTCCCAAGCCCTCTTATTTCAACGGTCGCTTCACTTCCTGCACGACCGCTATTACGAACATTAACGCCAGCCGCCAGCCCTTGGATCGCTTCACCCACGGTAGTCGCCTGGACTTTCGAAAGGTCTTTGTTGTCTATGACAGACACGGCGCCAGTGAGATCCTTCTTTTCCTGAACACCATAGCCGATTACAACAATTTCCTGCATGGTGGTGACATCCAGCGTCAGCGTAACAGCGATGGATGTCTGAGTTCCCACTTTTATCTCCTGGCTTTGGTATCCTATAAATGAAAAAACGAGGACGCTGTTCTCGTCCGTTACCGGAAGGTTGAAATTCCCATTCGCATCAGTAGACGTACCGTTACTAGTACCCTTTTCTATGACATTTACACCAGGCAACGGTGCTCCCGCGTCATCCGTGACGGTGCCAGTAACCGGGACCTCCGGTATGACAGGCTTAGCCTTCCGTATTTCGCTAGCGGTAACTGAAATGGTATTATTGATTCGTTTGAATTCTATGGAAGCCTCTTCTGAAAGATCTTCAAGTACCTGGCGCAAAGAAGCATTCCTGTAGTGTAAATCGAAAAATTTTTTAGCGTCCAATTGCGTGGAATATGCAAATACAAATTTCGTTTTTGCCTCTATTTCCTTGAAAACGGTTGTCAGTGAGGCATCTTCAAGGGAAAGTGAAACTTTTATTTTATCCAGGCTTTGACTATTGGTCGACGCTGCCAGTCCAAGGTTCATACAAATGACTTGTATGAGAAAAAGCCGTAACGTATACCTTGAAACAAGCATAAGTAGTTTCAGTAAAACTATTTTCATAAGTTTATGATGGTTTGAATTTTGAATAAATTTTCAGACTATAGTCCGGAGCGCATCGGTCAAAATGTAAACTCCGGACTATCCCTTTGTATCACGACGCTGGTGGCGGCCTTTCCTGTTGGAAGCTTTGCGTTTTCATTGTCATTGTTTTTTTGTTTTTTCAGGGCAACCGTTACCTGAGACAGTAACCTGCTGACCGTCAATTTTAAAATCCATTTTCAGCATAAACCGAAAACTGTTCAAGACATTTTCCAAGGATTCATTTTGATATTTTGAGTTTATAGTGCAATTCAACAGCGATGTAGTTTTTACATCAATTTTAACATTGTACCAATTTTCAATCGTCGTAAACGCTTCGCGCAAAGTGATGTCGTTAAAATGCAGTGTATTGTTTTTCCATCCGACATATTTTTCAACATCAACCTCATGAGTGTCGATGCGTTGTGCATCTTTCACAATGGTAGCTTGCAGATTAGGCGTAAGTAATGCGGCTTGCCCGTTTGGTAGCGTAACATTCACCTGACCCTCCACGAGGGTGATTGCGGTCATCTCACTCCCGGAAAATATATTAAACGATGTCCCGAGCACGCGCGTGCTGGCATTAGCTGTTCGCACAATAAAAGGGCGGGAAGGATTATGTGTAACCTCAAAATATGCTTCACCTTCGAGTGTTACCTCGCGGGTTTCCCCCGTAAACTTCTCAGGATATGAAATATTACTGTTAGCATTCAATTTGATCCGCGATCCATCGGGAAGCCTGATGTCAAGTTTTTGACCCCTGGAAGCGTGGACCTTTTTTAATTTAATAACATGAGCTTGTGTTGCTCCCTGCCGCCCAAATTCATCAAACAAAAGATAAGACGTGATAAAAAGAAATGAGATGACTGCTGCAACCCGCAACCATACCATTGGACGGGGCCACCGGATCTGTTTTTTTAGATTTGTGCCAGTCTCGACCTCAATGTTCTGGAGGATTTCTCTTTTTATTTCCT
>DASQTN010000071.1:0-8655 GCA_035641895.1 Chryseolinea sp.
TGAAGTTTTATGTATTGATTTTGGTGACCGTCTTCACAGTTTCGGTTTCATCTTGCGATGATGATGACACCAATCCGCAAGGAAAATTTGAGGAGGGAGTTCTCGTGGTGAACGAAGGGAATTTTCAGGATGCCGATGGTACGATAAGTCACATCAGTTCTGAGGGGATGGTAACGCAGGATCTTTTTGGAACCGCGAATAACGGGTTGGCGCTGGGCGATGTGGTTCAGTCCATGAGTGTTGACGGGCAGTTCGCTTACATCGTTGTCAATAACAGTAATAAAATGGAAGTTGTAGATGCTAATACATTTGCAGCGCAGTACACGCTGAAGAACGTGTTGTTGCCCCGCTACTTTACGACGTACAATGGCGCGGGTTATCTAACCGAGTGGGTAAGCTTCACTGATCCAGGCAGAGTTGCAATCATTGATTTACAGAATCATGTCGTGACAGAAAGCATCACGACGGATTTTGGTGCCGAAAATATTATTGCCCACCAGGGAAAACTTTATGTGTCGAACAATTTCACTAACACCGTCTCTGTCATTGATCCCGTAAATAAAAAAGTGATAAAGACAATTGAAGTCGGCGACTCGCCGGGTGAATTTCTGATAGACAGCCAAAACATGCTTTGGGTAATTTGCGCAGGAGCATACCAGGCGGAGGATGGTGTGCTAGTTCAACTAGATCCTGCAAAAAGTGACGATGAGTCTGCGAACAGTATCTTAAAGACCGTAGAACTCAATGCAAATGTGTCTTCCAAAGCCGCCATCAATAAGGCTAAGGATAAAATATTTTACTATAAAGGAAGCTCCGTCTATGCAGTAAACACATCGGATACCGAAGGTCCCACTTCGGCTGTGTTTACTGAGTCGAAGGTGTCCAGTTTTTATGGCATCGGAATTGACCCCGAAACGGATATCCTATACATGACCGATAGCAAGTCATTTGCTGGGAATGGAACAGTCTATCAATATAGTCTGGCAGGAGTAGCCATGGATGATTTCGAGGTAGGGGTGGGACCAAATAGTTTTGTGTTTAGATAATATGCCAGAAAAAGACAAGCCGAAAGGCGCCCTCTACTACATGGAAAATGGCCTGATGGTTTTCACCGAGGCCTATCATTTGAAACGTGGTTATTGCTGTAAGAACCGATGCCGACACTGCCCCTATGATTACAAAAAAGAAAGTAACGATAAGCTGGAGCGGGGGTAAAGATTCTGCCTTTGCGTTGTATAGGATTTTGGCATCAAATGAATTTGATGTTGTAAACCTTCACACCGTCATCGATAGGGATTCTAAACGTGTAGGATTGCATGGCGTTCGGGAAACGCTGATAGAAAAACAAGCGGAGCGTATAGGACTAGACCTTGAAAAAATTTACTTGCCGGCTTCTGGGGATCACGATATTTATAAAACTGTCATGCAAGATTTTTATCGCCAATGTTCTGCGCGTGGAATTGATGGGGTTGTGTTTGGTGATATTTTTTTGGAAGACTTAAGAGATTTTAGAATTTCGCTGCTTGAACCCAGCAAGCTGCTAAGTTTTTTTCCGTTGTGGAAGCTTGACAGCACAATGTTATTGCGTGATTTCATCAATCTTGGTTTCAAGACCACGATTTGCTCGGCTGACGCTAGGTTTTTCTCTGTATCAGACTTAAATGCAATTGATAGCCAATTTTTGGATACGCTAGACCCATTGATTGATCCCTGTGGAGAGAATGGTGAGTTTCATACTTTTGTATTTGATGGACCTTTATTCAAATCGCAAATTCAAATTGTGAGGGGCGAAACAGTAAAAAAAACTTATCGTTACCAAAGGAAGGAGTCCAACGGTGAAGTAAAAGAACTCGAATCATCGTTTTGGTTCCAGGATTTACTTTAAGTTCCAGCCGACACCCACCGGGTCGGATTTTTCGTCACCCTAACGATCTGTCATTAGCATCAGGTGTGACTTCATCGCGCAGCTACTGGGGCCATGGGTCAAAGTTTTACCGCAGAGAAACTGCAGAGGATTTTTCTGTCTAAGATCTGTTTTACTGCCGGACGCGTGCTTGATCCTTTCTCTTGAGTTAGGAGACCGCTGAGCACGGCCAAGCCGTGGCTCGAAAGGTGCTCCGTAGGAAATTTTCTTCATTGGTGAACCAGTTCGCTGCCTGTTCCCCTCCCTTTAGCGATCCGTCATTAGCGGCAGCAGGTGGGACTTCAGCGCAGTTGCCGGCGACATTGGTCAAAGTTTTACCGCAGAGAAACTGCAGAGGATTTTTCTGTCTACGATCTGTTTACTGCCGAATGCGTGCTTGATCCTTTCTCTTAAGTTAGGAGACCGCTGAGCACGGCCAAGCCGTGGCTTGAAAGGCGCTTCGTAGGAAAGTGTCTTCATCGGTAACCACTTCGCCAGCCACTCGTTCCCTTCAGCGATCCGTCATTAGCAGCCTGCGCACTTCCTCGAAGTTATTGAGCCACCGGCGAAACATCCCGCTTTCTGAGATTGCAACAGCAAAGACCTACGCCTTAGTTAAACCAGACACTTCCAGAACTTGAAAATAATGTAATGTATAGCAACGTACAGGCTATACTAAATGTGATCGCATTTTATCGGATGATCATATCAATATTCAATATCCAGCATTTCATCGGGAGGGCATCTTTCGCCGTCTGGCACGGCGCGACGTTGTTATGCCGGAGCCCGAAAAATTTAAAACTTTCGGTTAGGTATTACGCTTGACTACTTCCCTATGGTAAGCGTCCAATAACTTTTCCGCAGCACGCGTTATTGATATTTTTTGTTCCAGGATCTGATTCTCCAGCTTCTTTTTTTTGTCTTGAAGCACTTTTGAATTTTCAAAGTCTAAATGTAAAAGCGTTTTGAACCGGTCTTGAAACAATTCCATGTTTTGTAAACTTCTCTTATGATCGAAAAAGCCGGACTTCGTAGCCTGTTCCTTGTAGCTGAGAATTAATTTCCAAACATCCTCGATGCCGGAAGCGGTATGCGCTGACGCAGTCAGAACTTTTGGCGTCCATTCGGATTCGGCTTGTTGTTGTAAGTGTAACGCTTGTTGATAAATTGCTTTTGCAGCGCTTGCATTTTTTACATTATCGCCGTCGGCTTTGGTGATCACTATCGCATCAGCGATTTCAGTGATACCCTTTTTCATTCCCTGAAGTTCATCGCCAGCCCCGGCCAACATAAGGAGTAAAAAGAAATCGACCAAGTTTTTCACGGCGACTTCAGACTGTCCAACGCCGACGGTTTCAATAATTATAACCTCATAGCCTGCGGCCTCGCACATAAGTATTGCCTCATGCGTTTTTTGCGCTACACCACCCAGCATACTTCCCGCCGCGCTAGGCCGAACATACGCAGAGGGATTTTTTGAGAGATCTTCCATCCTCGTTTTATCACCTAAGATGCTCCCTTTACTCCGCTGGCTGCTGGGATCGACCGCAAGAACTGCAACTTTTTTCCCAAGACTGATAATGTGTTTACCCAATGTCTCTATGAAAGAGCTTTTACCAACTCCCGGGACACCGGTAATTCCAATCCTAATAGATTTACCTGTTGCATGTATGATTTTGTCTAAAAGATCTGCGCTTAGTTTCTGATCCTCCGTTAGATTACTCTCAATTAAGGTTATCGCCTGACTTAAGATCATGCGATTGCCTTGCAAGACACCTTCTGCTAATGAGCTGATCTTAGGTCTGGGTTTGATGGATGGCTTCAAAGGTTATCGTATGCTGACTTAAATTTCTAAATTTACTAACACATCGTAAATCTGCATGAGAAAATTTTGGATTGATTGTGTTCTTGCTACTGTACTGGTATTCCTCTCAATATGGGGACTTTTCCGCATTACACAATTACAAGTTTTCAATGCGTTTGATCCCATTGGCCAAGCCCTCGGCGATGTCGAATTAACGGATTACGTATTCTCCACCTTGCGCAAAGATCCTGATGTCGATGAGAATATTGTTATAGTGAATATTGGAAATTTGTCACGCCGGGAAATAGCAGAGCAAATTCAGAGAATTAGTAAATATGGACCGAAAGTAATTGGTATTGATGGTTTTTTCGATTGCTCAAAAGGTTTGAGAGACACTGTCAACTGCCCTCAGCTACGAGATACCTTTGGGAATTTGATGCTGAGTAATGCGATTGAGGAAGCGGGGAATGTAATCCTTGTGACAAAAGTTCTTCAATCGGATACCCTGTTGCCGGCTGATGTCTACGATTCTTTAAGACGCTCTGATTCACTTTTTACGGTTCCGGCCATTCGCGAAGGTTATGCGAATTTGGATACCGATGCTGCCTTTCAAGATGATGTTAAAACGTGCAGATTATTCAATCCGAAGCTTGACATTAAAGGTAAGCCGCACTACGCTTTTGCAGTTGAAATGGCAATGGAATATGATTCCATTAAAACTCAAAAATTTCTGCAGCGGAACAACTACTCGGAAGTCATTAACTATAGGGGTAATGTCTATGATATTTTTGGATCTACGAATTATCCTCAAATGTTTTACACCCTCGACATAGAAGACATAGCGACCGAAAATTTTGTCCCCGAAATGATCAAGGGCAAAATTGTCATCTTCGGGTTTTTGGGAGAATATCTGGGTGATCCGTCGTGGGACGATAAGTTTTATACACCCCTAAATAAAAAATTAGCGGGGAAAGCGAATCCTGATATGTTTGGCGCCGTTGTTCATGCAAATATCGTATCGATGATATTGAACGAGGATTACGTAAATCAAATGGCAGAATGGCAAGAAGTAGCGATGGCTATTCTTCTTTGTCTACTTAATGTGGCACTATTTTCGTTGATCAACATCAAATTGCCCTTGTGGTATGATGGGATTACAAAGCTGTTACAGTTGATTCAATTATTACTGTATTCGGTTTTAATGGTAATGATTTTTGCCTGGTATTCATTTAAATTTAATGTAACTCTCACCTTGGCAGCGGTCGCTTTAGTCGGTGACGTTTATGAGGTTTATATGAGTGTATTCAAGAACATATATTATAAGATTAAAGGTTGGTTTACGATTACCCCTAAGGAGGAATCGGTATTAACGTCGGTAAACTCTGAAGAATCGTAACTCACCTGTTCTCAAATTCAAATCATGAAATGCGCCATGTTTGCAATTATCCAAAGCAGATAAGTAACTATGGCGAATTCCATATGTCAATCAAGAAAAATTACTATCACATGAAAGCACGCTTTTTGACCCTCTTTCTCTCAATTTTTCTCTCTTGTGCTATTGCCCAGGATTATGCTTTTAAAGTCTTGGCAAATAAAGGCGCGAATGAAGTTAAGTCGGGAAGCGAATGGCTTCCGGTCAAGACTGGTGCAAGCTTAAAAAATGATGACGAGCTAAAGCTAAGTCCGAACTCGTATATGGGTTTGGTGCACGCCACGGGTAAACCTCTTGAACTGAAGCAACCCGGCAATTACAAGGTGTCAGACCTTGCATCACAAGTAAAGACTGGCACAACGGTATTAACAAAGTATACCGACTTCATTCTCAGCAGCAATTCGGCGGAGGCAAAGAAAAATCGTCTTAGCGCTACCGGAGCGGTAGACAGAGGAGAAAACGCTGCAATTCAATTAATACTGCCGCAGAACCAACATTCAGGTATATACAACAACAAAGCAATTATCAGCTGGGCCGGAACTAAAGTCGCAGGTCCTTATATCGTTACGGTAAGAAACATGTTCGACGATGAGCTGGCGCAGCTGGAGACACCGGAAACCAGTATTCAGGTAGATTTGACCGATGCTAAGTTTGCTAAAGAAAATGCCTTGTTACTGGAAGTAAAATCAAAGACTGATCCAACACAGGTATCCAAACAGCATTTAATCAAAAAACTAGCTCCTGCAGAGCAGGAAAATGTTAAGAAATCGTTGAATGAGATAATCGGTGAAGTAGAGGAGCCAACTGCTTTGAATAAGTTTATTCTTGCTGGTTTCTATGAAGAAAATAACCTCTTCATCGATGCGATCTCGGCTTATGAAGAGGCTATTAAACTTGCGCCAGATGTTACGACTTACAGGGATGCTTACGACGACTTTTTGATTCGTCACGGGATCAAGAAATAATCAAAAATTTTTTCAAAAAGTGAAGCCGCGTCGCGGCTTTTCTCGTTTATAAGCGGTATGTAAACTTCTCATGGATTATCCTATTTTTGTCTAGTAAATCCTTCCCGCAAAATTTCTTAAACAATGAAATCACGTAGATTGGCTTTCTTCGGTGTTCTCCTAATGGCTTTTGGGTACGCCAATGCACAGGAGTATGCATTTAAGGTTCTTGTGAACAAGGGCCGAAACGAACTAAAATCTGGAAACAATTGGCAGCAGCTTAAGGTTGGCCTAAGTTTGAAAACGGGGGATGAACTCAAAATTTCCGAGAATTCGTACCTGGGTTTGGTCCACGTAAGTGGCAAGGCGTTGGAATTAAAACAGTCTGGTAACTATAAAGTCGGTGATCTGTCGGCAAAAGTGAATGGCGGCTCCAATGTATTAAACAAGTATACAGACTTTATTTTGAGCTCAACGACATCGACGAAGAATCGATTGGCAGCTACTGGTGCCGTCGATCGGGGAGAGGATAATATTCAGATGTATCTGCCAAAAGCAGAGTTGGCTGTAGTGTACAATGACAATGTAATTCTGCAGTGGGATTCGCACGGTGCACCTGCACCCTACCATGTCGTATTTAGAACGATGTTCGAGGACGACTTGGATAAACTTGAAACAAGTGAGAGCAGTGTAGCGGTCAATTTGAACAGTAAGAACTTTGCCAACGAAGATAATATTCTTGTAGAGGTATCATCGGTCACCAATAAGAATAAGATCTCAAATAGGTATACCTTAAAAAAATTGTCAAAAGCCGATAAGGCCAGAATAAAGGGCGAATTGGAAAAAATTTCAAGTTCGACTGCTGAGCCGACCGCCTTGAACAAACTCTTGGTAGCTGCATTTTATGAACAGAACAATTTGTTGATCGATGCCGGCACTGCTTATGCAGAAGCTATTCAGTTGGCGCCCGATGTTCCCCAGTATAAGGAAGATTATGAAGCGTTCTTATTGAGAAATGGCATGAAAAAGCCGCCTACTAAATAAGTGAGTAACGATTTTAAAAAAAGAAAAGCTGCCTCCGACGGGCAGCTTTTGCTTTTTATGGCAAGGTTTGGCCAAACGCATTTATATTCTATTTTTGTGCTTCTCAAAAAAGTTAGACTATGAGTGTATTGGTAAATAAAAATTCGCGCGTAATCGT
Organism: Chryseolinea sp.; assembly: GCA_035641895.1. Classification (GTDB taxonomy): domain Bacteria; phylum Bacteroidota; class Bacteroidia; order Cytophagales; family Cyclobacteriaceae; genus Chryseolinea. The sequence continues at coordinate 7,285 of DASQTN010000071.1, forward strand.
CCAGGGATTCACAGGCTCGGAAGGCTCATTTCATGCCGGGCAGATGATTGAATATGGTACCAACGTTGTCGGAGGCGTAACGCCTGGAAAAGGCGGCAGCGAACACTTAGGTCGGCCCGTATTTAATACGGTGAAAGAAGCTGTTGAGAAAACAGGTGCGGATGTGTCGATCATTTTTGTGCCGCCTCCATTTGCAGCTGATGCCATTATGGAGGCTGTCGAAGCCGGAATTAAAGTGGTGATTACCATCACGGAGGGGATACCAGTCAAAGATATGATGGTGGCGAAAAAATATTTGCAGAACAAAGGAGTTACACTCATCGGACCAAATTGTCCGGGGGTAATCACACCAGGGGAAGCAAAAGTTGGGATCATGCCTGGCTTCGTGTTTAAAAAGGGTAGAATTGGGATTGTTTCAAAATCGGGAACACTTACATATGAAGCCGCCGATCAAATCGTGAAGGCTGGCTTAGGAATTTCTACGGCTATCGGAATTGGGGGAGATCCGATCATTGGAACGCCGACAAAGGATGCTGTGGAATTGTTAATGAATGATCCCGACACTGATGCCATTGTCATGATCGGCGAGATTGGTGGAAATTATGAACCCGTAGCCGCCCGGTGGATCAAAGAAAATGGAAACAGAAAACCTGTTGTTGGCTTTATCGCCGGTCAGACAGCTCCCGCGGGAAGAAGAATGGGTCACGCCGGCGCTATTATTGGCGGCGCGGAAGACACAGCATTGGCGAAAATGAAAATAATGGAAGAATGTGGAATAACGGTTGTGGACTCTCCTGCCGAAATCGGAGAGACAATGTTAAGCGTATTGAAATCAAAATAAAGTTTTAGAAGTTCGTCCTGAATTCTTTTTCCAGGTATTCATTAAGATTGTTCAATCCGCGAAGCGTATTTAGCTTTTCAGGCGTTTCGTCCGAATTATCATTTTTGTAAAACACCTCAACAAATAAGTCGCTAAGCATATAAATATAAATTTTGCGACCTCCTTTTAATCGGGTCCCTAATGCAATACCCTTTTTCTTTAAATAGCTAACTTGCTTCTCTATGGAAAGTCGGCTGAAGAAAAATTTAAGTAGCATAAACGCTTTTGTTGGTATGACTCACCATAGTCCAATATCACGCCAGCTACTAAAAACCCCTATTTTGGTCGAATTTAAGAGGCGTTGACTTATTAAATTCTGATTTTGGGAAGACTTCTTTTCAAATCTAAAAAGGAACGCTAGTTACATAGCTTGACCATTAAGGATTCGTCAACCGCTTCTCCAAACCACACCAGGCCATATTCTTTATAAATTCCAATTCCTATAGCATTCCATTTTATCTTGCTCCAGGTGCCGCTATTGATCAATAGCG
>DASQTN010000072.1:0-3893 GCA_035641895.1 Chryseolinea sp.
AAGTTCGACTTGAAGGCCAGTATAGAACGTGGGAAAGAAGTCTATGACATCAATTGTACGTCTTGTCATATGGAAAAAGGGGAAGGACTTGAGGGTGCGTTTCCACCGCTCGCAAAATCGGATTATCTGATGGCGGATAAAGCGCGTTCGATTAAGCAAATATTAAATGGTGCGTCGGGCGAAATGGTCGTTAATGGAAAGACGTACAACGGAGAAATGCCGGCCATGGATTTAACCGACGAGCAAGTGAGTGATGTCCTAAATTATGTGAGAAATTCCTGGGGAAATAAGGGTGCCGCTGTTACGCCAGCGGAAGTAAAGGCCCAACGGTGATGTAAAAGTAAGCGATGAAGGATTTTAAGACCATAGTTACCGAGTTTCGAAAAATCGATGTCGTCAATCGTAAAGCAGCTCTTGCGACGGTCGTGAAAGTTCGCGGATCATCCTATCGGAGCCCTGGTGCGCGAATGCTAATTACCGATGACGGCAAATGGGTAGGCTCGATTAGTGGCGGATGCCTGGAGGGTGATGCACTTCGAAAAGCGCGGCAGGTAATGGCTGATAAACGCCCCATGACTGTGACTTATGACACGCGGGAAGAAAGTAATCAAAATTTAGGGATAGGCCTGGGATGCAACGGAGTGATTGATGTTCTAATTGAGCCTATCAATATTGAAGACGACAACAATCCAATTACCCTGTTTGAAAAATTCATCTCCGTCAAGGAACCGGTAACACTGGCCACCATCTTTGACGCCGCCTCCGGCGTAGGAGAAAAAATAATCATGCGCTCAACGGGTGAATTCGATAATTATTTCTCGGACGCCAACCTAAGCGCTATAGTAAAGAATGAACTGGTTCAACTTTTCAATTCAAAGACCTCTCAAGCGAAAACTTTTGCTTCCATTGGTGGGAAAGCGGAGGTTTTTATGGAACTGATCCAGCCCACTGTCTCTATTATTATTTTTGGAGGCGGATTCGACGCCAGACCAGTAAGCCAACTAGCCAAGACGTTGGGTTGGAACGTACAGGTAACGGATGAATGTGTAGCCCATATTGCACCCCTCTTTTTTCCAACAGCCGACAAGCTTTCACTTTGCCACAGAGATTTTGTCGACCGTGATTTCGAGATCACTCCATTCACAGCCTGTGTACTGATGTCGCATAATTACGATTATGATCGCGATGTATTAAAAAAGTTGATTAAAACTGAAACGCCATATATTGGCATCTTGGGGCCGCGCAAGCGCTTTGATAAGATGTTAGCTGAGTTTTCGGCACAAGGTGTGAGCCTGGTCGCCGAAGACATTCATCGTGTTCACTCCCCCATTGGATTGGATATCGGCGCCGAAACCCCGGACGAAATTGCCGTTTCCATCATCGGTGAAATCCAGGGGAAGTTTGTCAACCGCTCAGGTGGCTTTCTCAAATACAGGAACGCTCCCATTCATCATCGTGATTCTAAGAGCGATCAGGTTTTCAAACAGGTCTATTTGGCAAAAGACGTTTCCGATAAGGCTGCTTCTTAAGCGGCTAAATAAAATACCATTCACGGTCTTTTCTCCTATCCTTATTGACGTTCAGCTCTAAGAAACAAATGGGATCTGGGAATTAGAGGCACAGAGACGAGCCGACTTCATGAGGCAAGGGAAATGTAATTAACATTCATTTCCATTCCATTTGTATTCTTGCAGAGAAATTCAGAGTTTCATTCCTTAAAGTCCCGAATGAAACGGTTTTACTTCTGTCTAACGCTGCTCATATTACTCCTCGCATCTTGCAATCCTGAACCGAAAAATTCCGCGTTGTCCACGTGGCGGATAAAAGGCGGTAATGCTGAGGGAACGCAGTATTCATCCCTGAATCAAATTACAACTGCTAATGTTGCTTCGCTAAAATTGGCTTGGAAATACCATTCCGGCGATGCAGATACCGCTCAAAATCGATCACAGATACAATGCAACCCAATCGTCGTTGACGGAATTTTATACGGCACCTCGCCGACATTAAAAGCATTTGCTTTGAATGCGGCTACTGGTCAACAACTTTGGAAATTTGATTCCGTCACCACGGGTGAGGGAGGATTAGGCGTCAACCGTGGTGTAACCTATTGGGAAGAAGGGGAGGACAAGAGAATACTGTATTCTTTCGGAGAATACTTGTACGCCCTGGACGCAAGAAGAGGAAAGAAGATCGAGAGTTTTGGCCTGAATGGCAGGGTAAGTTTAAAAGAAGGACTTGGTGAGCGATCCGCTAATTTAATGGTGGTCTCGAATACTCCCGGCGTCATCTACAAGAATCTTATCATTATGGGGTCAAGGGTGAACGAAGGTCCTATTGCCGCGCCAGGATATCTGCGGGCGTACGATGTAAAGACCGGAAAGCTCGCATGGGTATTTCATACCATACCTCATCCGGGAGAGCCCGGTTATGAAACCTGGCCAGAAGGAGCGTGGGAAAAAATTGGAGGCGCCAATGCTTGGAGTGGGATGTCAGTCGACGAGAAGCGTGGTCTGGTATTCGCGGGGACCGGATCAGCGTCTTTTGATTTTTGGGGTGGAAACCGAAAAGGTCAGAACCTCTATGCCAATTGTATTCTTGCACTCAACGCCGAGACCGGCGAACGCAAGTGGCACTACCAAACCATCCATCACGACCTCTGGGACAGAGACCTGCCGGCATCTCCTATCCTCGCTACTGTAACGCATGAGGGAAAAAAAATCGATGCAGTCGTTCAAACTACAAAATCCGGACATGTATATGTGCTGAACCGCGATACAGGTGAACCGTTGTTTCCGGTGGAGGAAAAACAAGTGCCTAAGTCGGATTTAGAGGGCGAAGAGGCTTGGCCAACGCAGCCGCTACCCCTTAAGCCCCCGCCATTTGCCCGGCAAGTTTTCTCCAGGAACATGATAAACAAGCTAACCCCGGAAATAGAATCTTTCGTCACAAAGAAATTTGAAAACTTAAGAACGGGTGAGCAATTTATTCCGCCAAGTAAAGAAGGCACCATTATCTTTCCCGGATTCGACGGGGGAGCGGAATGGGGCGGAGCCTCATACGATCCTTCGGGGATATTATATGTGAACTCAAACGAAATGCCCTGGATCTTGACGATGGTGGATGTAAGGATGAAGGAAGAAGCATGGATCGGCATTTCGCTCTATCGTACCAATTGTGCTACGTGTCATGGCATTGATCGTGGTGGTGACGGACATGTATACCCACCGTTACGAAATCTGAAACCAAAGTTTGACAAGGAAGGAGCGAAAAAATTTATGTTGACAGGCAAAGGTGCTATGCCTGCATTCTCGCATTTAAGCGACAAGGACCGCGATGCAATTGCCCGCTACATTTTAGATTTGGATGAGCGCACGCCGGAAGAAAAGCAAGGAAGCTTTGAACGTCATCCTGATGTAATATATTCTAATACCGGGTACATTCGTTTTTTGACTCCAGAAGGTTACCCTGCAGTTGAACCCCCCTGGGGAACAATGAATGCAGTTGATTTGAATAAGGGGGAGATAAAATGGCAGGTTCCCTTGGGAGAGTATAAGGAATTGAAAGAAAAGGGAATTCCAACGACAGGTGCGGAAAACTACGGAGGACCGGTAGCAACAGATGGTGGATTAATTTTTATAGCTGCAAGTCGCGACGAAAAAATTCGAGCCTTCGACAAGGAAACGGGAAAAATTGTTTGGGAATATGATTTACCAGCAGCGGGCTATGCAACGCCATCGGTATACGAAGTTGACGGAAAGCAATTCGTGGTGATTGCTTGTGGGGGAGGCAAGTCGGGCACTAAATCAGGAGACAGCTATTTAGCATTTTCATTACCTTAAACCGATGGATATTGGGATCATTGTGTTGGCTGCCGGCTCCTCCAGTCGAAT
>DASQTN010000073.1:0-17159 GCA_035641895.1 Chryseolinea sp.
ATTGATGAGCACTATTTGCCACTACATGGACATAAACTTATTGCCGGAAGAAATTTTAATAGCAAAGGAACAGATGCAGTGGAAAGTGAAGTGATCGTAAACGAAAAAATACTTTACCGGTTTAATATTGCTAATCAAGATGCACGAAAAGCAATTGGGGAAATTGTAACCGTCAATGGTAAGAAAATGGAGGTTATTGGTGTAGTTAAAGATTTTCAATTCGGAAAATCCATTGATAAAGAAATCAACGGGTTTATGTTCAGATACTCAAACTCTTCAAACGCCCGATACGTAAACGCCAAAGTACTTTCTAAGGATTGGCCAGCTACATTTGCTAAGATTGAAGCGGCGTGGAAGAAAATCGACGATGTTCATCCGCTTGAGGCCACATTTTATAATGAACAAATTGAAAGTTCGTATAGAGATTTCTCTTCTCGGATAAAAGTGATAGGTATGCTTTCGTTTTTAGCCGTGTGTATCGCTACAATCGGTCTATTAGGTATGGTCGTATTTACGACTGAGACCCGTCTTAAAGAAATCAGCATTCGGAAGGTTTTGGGCGCTAATGAAGGAAACCTCGTTGTTCTTTTAAGCAAGGGATTTCTCGCGTCGCTTGCAGTCGCTGCCTTGATATCCCTGCCTGCCACTCATTTTTTCTTTGCGAAATATGTTTTGGACGAATATGCAGATGGTGCGCCGCCCGCTTTGACTGAAATGTTATTAGGTACAGCGATGGTGATGTTTATAGCTTTTATAATGATAGGATCTCATACACTGCACGCGTCGCGCGCTAATCCTGCCGATGTGTTGAAAAATGAATAATTAGTTTCCCGGTGAAGAAAAAAAAAGAGCTTCGGCCACCACGCTTGGCCACACGCTTCATGGAATGGTATTGTCGTCCGGAGCTGCTGGAGGATCTGCAAGGTGATCTCAATGAATATTTTTTCCGCAACGAAAAGTCAAAGGGACCTATCAGTGCCAAAATAATTTACATCGTAGATGTCTTAAAGTTTTTCAGAATATACACAATTCGGAAACCCCAATTTGCTGACCTTTTAATCCACTGGATAATGATTAACAGTTATATCAAAACCGCTTCGCGCAGTATTCTGCGTCATAAATTATTTTCGGTAATCAACATCGCTGGCCTGGCTGTTAGCATGTCTGTTGGACTATTGATGATTGTTTTTATCACGGAGCTGTTATCCTACGACAGTTTTCACAGCAAAAAAGACAGGATCTTTAGAGTGATATCCAAAGATCATAATGCTGTAGAGCTTGCTTCTGCATCAGTGAAGGCCGGACGTGAAATTCGGCAAGGTATACCAGGCGTTGACGATGTAACGATTATTCGCAGAGAGTTTGGGGGCGATGTCATGGTCGGCGAAAACACTTTGCCACTATCGGGTTTGTGGGCAGACCAATCTTTTCTTAAAATATTTGATTTCACGATGCTGCAGGGAGATGCGGCTACGGCGTTGAAGGAACCCTATTCGATTGTGCTCACAGAGACAGCAGCCCGCAGATTGTTTAGGGATGAAAATGCTTTGGGGAAGTCTGTTCGATTAGATACTGCTCACTATTTGGTAACGGGCGTTATGAAAGACGTACCTAAACTTTCACACTTGCGTTTTGAATCCCTCGCATCCTTTTCAACGCTGGAAACAATGAATTCAAAAGCAGATGGTGAACTTAAGGAATGGAGTAGTGTGTATATGGGCCATGTGTACGTGTTGACGAAGGAGAATACCAAGATGGAAAGTTTGCTACAAAATTTGAATAAATTATCTGAGCGGGAGAATGCTAAGCTAACAACGCGAAAAGTTTCCTTGTCCCTTCAGCCATTAACGCAAATAGCGGTTGGTAAGACGCTTAGTAACCAACTTGGGCCGAAGCTGCCGAACCTGGCCATTTGGATCTTGATCGGATTAGCTGTTGTGGTAATTCTATCCGCCTGCTTTAACTACACAAATCTTTCGATAGCCCGCTCGTTAAGACGATCGCGTGAAGTGGGAATCCGAAAGGTGATTGGTGCGCTAAAAAGTAACATACGAGGTCAGTTTATTTCGGAGGCCGTTATCATTTCCTTTTTAGCACTGGTCTTTTCTTTCATCATTTTCCTGTTTCTAAGAAAGCAATTTCTGTCGCTAGATCCGTTTATTGAAAATCTGGTGTCCCTCGAGCTTTCGCCTACCATTGCTTTTTATTTTATCATCTTCGCGCTTATTGTTGGGGTCTTGGCGGGCTTTTTACCGGCGTTATTTTTTTCAAAGGTAAATGCTGTTCAAGTATTAAAAGATATTTCTTCGTTGCGTGTGTTTCATAACATCAACATGAGAAAGGCACTGATTGTCGTCCAGTATATTTTTTCCTTGATTTTTATCACCGTAACGATCATGGGATACAAGCAATACAAAAGTTTTCTGACATTCGATCTGGGATTTAAAACCGAACACATTTTAAACATAAGACTACAGGGTAACCAGGCCGAATTGTTAACTAAGGCGTTGGAGGAGCGTCCTGAAGTCCAGGGACTTTCCAGGTCTTTGATTGTTATGAGTCTGGGTAGTCGTTATGAAGCACACATGAAGTACGGTGACAAAAGCGATTCGGCGAAAGTCATGATGAACATGATCAATGAACACTACCTGGGGCTGCACGATCATAAATTTTTAGCCGGTCGGACTTTTACGCCGAAAGCTGAAAACGCGGAAGAAAGTGAAGCAATTGTCAATGAGAAAACTTTACAACGGTTTAACATTGGTAAAAATGATCCCCTGCAAGCGCTTGGAGAAGTAATTCTGATCGACGGAAAAGAGTTAACAATTGTAGGTGTTGTGGAGGATTTTCACTATGAAACAATTGAGGAAGAAATCGAGCCGATGGTTTTTCGATATTTACATCACGGCAGCAACGGCTATGTCAATGCAAAGATTGTCGCCGAAGATTGGCCGGCATTTATCCGTAGCGTTGAAGACGCCTGGCGCAAGATTGACAAAATTCATCCCCTGGACGCCGCCTTTTACGATGATCAAATCGAGAAGGCTTATAGTCAGTTTTCAGTTATGATTAAGGTTATCGGATTTCTTGCGTGCCTGGCTATTTGTATAGCATCCATGGGATTGTTTGGTATGGTTATTTTTACAACAGAAACGCGTTTAAAGGAGATCAGTATCCGAAAAGTTCTCGGCGCCAGCGAGGGGAAATTAGTATACCTGTTGAGCAAGGGATTTTTATTTTTGCTTACAATTGCTGCATTGATCGCCTTACCTGTTACGTATATCTTCTTCGACAAAGTTGTTCTATCCAACTTCGCTTACCATGAGCCTATTGGTCTTGTGGAAACTTTGACGGGACTGGTACTGATAATGCTGATCGCGTTTATCATGGTACTATCCCAAACGTTAAAAGTAGCTCGCACAAATCCAGCCGAGGTACTGAAAAATGAGTGATTGTATCTTGGCAGATGATTGCAAGATATTATTAGTGTGTGTTGGTTGAGCAGTTCTCACGATCCCCGCTGTCTTCGTTTAATAAGTTTTGCAGACTAAGTTTTTTTTTTCGCCTGGCTTTTTAATACGATTGTGGGATGCGGATTTTGTTATATTGGACCTTCCATCAAAATTAGTGTATGTTTAAAATCATCACAACGTCAATAAGCATTCATATTCTTTGCGCTTTCTTTTTCTTCGTCAAGGGACAAAATTCTTCCACTATTAAAGTGATTGCCTTTTACACAGCCCGGCACGATCAGGCGCATATAACATATGTGCACGAAGCTAACAAATGGTTTCCTAAAATGGCGGCGAAATACAACTTCTCTTACGATTCCACGGACAACTGGAGTAATTTGAACGCTCAGTTTTTATCGCAATACCAGGTAGTATTATTTCTGGATACTCGTCCCGAGACACGGGAACAACGCCAGGCATTTCAACAGTATATGGAACAGGGTGGAGGATGGATTGGATTTCACTTCGCGGGCTTCGCATTAAATAATTCCGATTACCCTCAAAATTGGGATTGGTATCACGACACATTTTTAGGGTGTGGGGAATACCGCAGCAACACGTGGAGACCAACTGCTGCAGTGCTCAAAGTGGAAGACCAAAAGGATCCGTTTACTAAAAATTTACCGGCAACATTTAAAACTTCACCCAGTGAATGGTATCGATGGTCAAAGGATTTGAGGACGAACCCAGATATTAAAATCCTCTTGTCTGTCGACCCCACCAGTTTTCCGTTGGGAACAAAGCCCGATGAAACGTGGCATAGCGGCTATTATCCAATCGCCTGGACGAATAAAAAGTATAACATGCTTTATACAAATTGGGGTCACAATGACATCGATTATGAAAACAAAACGAACAAACAATTGTCGTTCACATTCGGCAACGATATTCAGGATCAATGGATCGTGGATGCGATATTGCTGATTGGAAAAAATAGTAGGTGAGAATTTACCACAGAGTCACCAAGCGCACAAAGGTTCACAAAGGAAAATTTGGAAAATTCTCTGTGCAGCCTTTGTGTACCCTGCGCCTCTGTGGTGAATCGTATTTTCACCTCTCCTTTATACCAATAATAATCTCCTGCATCAGCGTCGGTTCTGTACTGGGCAACGAATGGCCTGAATGCTCAAACCAATACAATTTTTTTTTGGGTGCATCCAGAATGTTGTAATACCTTTCCGTAAGGCTGGAGCTGGTTTGAACATCCTTTCGGCCTACAAAAAAGTAGACAGGACATTTAAGTTCCGGAGCACTTTCTAATAAGTTTTCTTTAGACGCTTCATTAAATATAGGAAGCCACGTTACGGCCCAATCTTGTACCTGCTTCTCTGTAATTTTTGCTTTCGATCCCATGTAGTCTAAGGCCCACTTGCGATGAAAGTATAACTGTAGTCCATTTTCAAAGGGAATTTTAACCTGAGAAAGCTCCTGCAAGGCTTTATCATTTCCATTTTCCGAAGCCTTTTTTTTCATTAAGTCGAGGATGATCTTTTCGCTTTGTAATTGATTAATCATAGGACATATCGGTATGTACGCATACAAAAGGTCAGGATAGTTTTTCGCCATATGAAACCCTAGGAAGGTGCCCCAGGAATGTCCCACGAGGTAAAGTTTTGGCTGATGAAATCGTTTGAGCAAGGTGTCAACAAGTTGATGGGTATCGTTTTCAAACAGACTTACCGAAAGTGGTTGAGGGGAATTATTAAGAGATAAGGTCTTCCCCGTGTTCCGCTGATCCCATTGGACTACGATAAAATGCTCTTGTAATTTTTTAGTGAATTTTTCCGCGTAATGCATGACAGAATTGCCAGGACCTCCGTGCAGGAAAAGCAATAACGGATTTTTGTTGTCTTTGCCTTTTATTTGGATGTATTGCTTGATGCCACCGATTGAAACAACGCCTGACGAATCGATGGAAATTTGGCACCGCCCGCTATAGGCGATCGTCAAAACTAGCGCTATCAGGCAAAACTTCTTGGTCAATAGGGTAAAAGATTGAGGTTAAATTAATTAAAGTTTAGAAATAGTTATATTTTTTTATTTATCGAATTATTTCAATAAATAAACAGTTAGATTGTAAACGATTCCATACCTATGAACTCCAAAAAGGCTGAAAAAATATCGAAAGCCCTTGCTGATCCTAACCGACTTTTGATTCTAAAAGAAATTAAGAAACAGCGGGATTGTATGTATTGCGTCGACCTTAATAATATTGTTGATCTCGCCCAGCCCTCCATTGCTCATCATCTGAAGCTTCTTACCGATACGGAACTCATCCTACCTGAAAAAGAAGGACGTAACGTCAAATACTCGCTCAACAACCAGGTTTTGGATGATTACATCGCATTCCTGCAGTCCCTGAAAAAATAAATTTTTCTTTTTGCTGATTTATTGAAACATTTCGATAAATGAATAAGTATACAAGCAAGTGACGGGATAAACTTTCCCGAATCATGCTTCAATTTATCGAAAATCTTAAATAAATCAATAAATACTATCCCATGAACTCAGTTTTAAAACACCCGCTAGTGAAAGTACTCCCTTACGTATTGGGATTTTGGCTCCTTGCTTTTTTGATAGAAGCATGTGTATCGAAAGCTGACGACTTAAGTAACAAAACTGTCAGCAGCAAACCCGAGATTGTTTATACACCGGTGGATGGAGTCATTGTTCAGCCTGCCGAAGTAAGCGAAGAATTTGAAGTTACCGGTACGCTCGTCGCCAATCAACAGGTGGATATCGTAAGCGAACTAACCCGGAAGGTCGTGCGCGTAAATGTAAAGGAAGGTAGCAAGGTCAAGGAAGGAACTTTATTATTTCAATTAGATGATGCGGACTTACAGGCGCAGCTTGAGCGATACCATCAGCAGGAAAAGTTAGCGCTCCTAAATGAAGAACGGCTGAAAGACCTCATCGCTAATGAAGCAATCGCGCAACAGGACTATGATCAAGCCGCTACAAACTTGAAAGTATTGCAGGCGCAGATCACGGAGCTCCAGGTTACTATCGACAAGACTAAAATTAGGGCGCCGTTCAACGGGCAAGTCGGGATTATCAATGTTCACCCTGGAACTATTGTTTCTGTCAATACAATCCTAACAGACATCGAGGATAACAGCTTGATCAAAGTGGATTTTACTGTTCCGGAGAAATATACAAATGTTATCTCACCGGGAAGTGTGCACAGTTTTACCATTGCGTCTGACGACAAACAGTATCAAACGAAAGTTATTGCCAGAGCAGCAAGCTTGAGTGCGAATACACGTACCCTGCTCGTTAGAGCACAAACCGCAAATCCTGATGGACGTCTCTTACCTGGCCAAAGCGCACGACTCAACCTTTCACTGAGCACCTCCAACGATGCCCTGGCTGTGACATCTAACGCGCTGATTCCCTCTTCGCAAGGATACACTGTCTATGTGTCTCGTAAGAATGTAGTCCAGGCGGTGCCCGTTCAAATCGGTCAGCGTAATGAAAATTCTGTGGTGATAACAGATGGTTTGCAGAAAGGCGACACCGTCATAACAAGCAACCTTTTGCGCCTTATCCCCGGGTCGGCTGTTCAGTTTGTGACCTTAAAATAGTGGGATAACCTAATTCAATTAACAACCATCAATCTTAATTTTTCATGAGTGCCATTTCACAAATAAGTATATCACGTCCCGTGCTGGCCGGAGTAATGTCAGTATTGTTGATTCTCTTTGGAATCGTGGGTTACACGTTTCTTGGAACAAGGGAGTATCCCGTCACCGAATCGCCGACCGTAATGGTGACGACGGTGTATCCTGGTGCGAGCGCAGATATTATTGCATCGCAGGTAACCAAACCGTTGGAAGAGGCAATAGCCGAAGCCAACGGCATACGCGCACTATCATCTGTGTCACGCGAACAGGTGAGCGTTATCACAATTGAATTCAACCTGAATGCAGACCTGGAGGCGGCTGCCAATGATGTTCGCGATAAAGTTTCAAAATCACGTTCACAACTGCCTACAGACATCGAGCCAACGATTGTTGAAAAAATGGGGCCCGCAGACTTTTTAGTATTTCTAACAGTTCAGAGCGATACCCGCAGCCTTGAGGATATAACTGATTTTGTTAACATTAACATTAAAGAGCGACTTCAGTCCATACCTGGAGTTCGGCTGGTCGATTCTTATGCCGGGCGTAAGCGCGCCATGCGATTGCGTATGGATCCTGTAAAGCTCGCTTCCTATAAACTAACACCAGGCGACGTTCAGGCCGCGCTACAGCGGGAAAACGTAGACCTTCCAAGCGGTCGTATCGAAGGTGCAAACACGGAGGTCACGCTAAGAACGCAAGGACGACTGGTAACGGAAGATGATTTCAATAATATGATTGTCTACCAAAAGGACGGTGCTATTGTAAGATTTAGGGACATAGGTACTGCCATCATGTCGTCACAGAATGAAAGAACCGCCATGATCGTAGGGGAGGGTTTCACGGCCCGCTACGGAGTGGGCACCGGCGTTCAGCCACAACGTGGTGCGAACTCTTTGGCAATTGTCGACGAATTTAAAGAACGCTTTGATGAAATTGTAAAAACGGCACCGAAGGATTTTATAATCTCTTTAGGAAAGGATTTTACCGTGCCAGTTCGCAATTCGCTCTCGGAAGTTGAAGAAACTTTGTTCCTGGCCTTTGGATTGGTTGCGCTGATTATTTTTATTTTTCTCCGTGACTGGCGCAGTACACTCATTCCTCTCGTCGCGATTCCTGTTTCGATTATCTCGGCTTTCTTCATTATGTACCTAGGTAACTTTTCTATCAATGTCTTGACACTGCTGGGATTGGTACTCGCGATTGGACTTGTGGTCGATGACGCCATCGTGGTACTGGAAAATATCTATAGTAAAATTGAAAAAGGTATGAGTCCCCTGGAGGCGGCGAGGAAAGGCTCCGATGAAATCTATTTCGCCGTGATTTCGACGACGGTAACCCTGGCGGCTGTATTTCTGCCGATTCTCTTTCTTGGTGGTATCACCGGCCAATTATTTAAAGAATTTGCCATAGTTGTCTCGGGATCGGTTTTAATCTCGGCATTTGTCGCCCTTACGCTTTCGCCCATGATGAGTGCGTACTTGTTAAAAGCCAATGCTTCTCATGGCTGGTTGTATAGGAAGACTGAACCATGGTTTGAGGCAATGAATAAAGGATACGAGAAGTCCCTACATTTCTTTTTCAGGTTTCGCTGGATGGGGTTTGTCTTGTTGATCTTATCCTTTGGTATCGCGTGGGTATTGGCGCCTTCGCTTCCTTCCGAACTTGCGCCGCTGGAAGATCGCTCTATGATCGGTTTGGCAGTCATTGCTCCTGAAGGCACCTCCTATGAAAGTATGGAGGAAACCATGAAAGAGATCAACAAATACGTTTCTGATTCTATTCCTGACCTCAACGAGAACAGAACCTATGCTGGTATCGCCGCGTCTATTGGCACATTGGTGCAGCCGGTTAACGGTGGATTTCAGTGGGTCTTCCTAAAAGAACCCAAGGACAGAAAGAGCGGCATGACGCAGCAACAGGTATATGAAAAACTTGTAGCAGCTTCACAAAAATTCAGGAACGTAATTATTATACCCATACAGATTCCGACCATTGGTGGATTTTCAAGTTCACAACCTTTGCAGTATGTGGTGCAGGCACCAGATCTTAAAAGTCTGATCGATGTGATGCCCAAGATTATGGGAAGCGTTTATCAAAGCCCAAAACTAAGTTTTCAGGATCCGGATTTCAAAATTAACAGACCTGAGATCGGCATTACCATTGACCGGCAAAAGGCCGCTCAATCCGGAATTTCCACACAGGAAATAGGACGGACGTTGCAACTCGCATTAAGCGGGAGAAGGTATGGTTACTTTATCTACAACGACCGGCAATATGAGGTCATTGGACAACTTGACCGTAAGGAACGTTCTGCACCAGCAGACCTTCGCTCACTTTTTTTAAAGGCTGAAAGCGGAGAAATGGTATCACTGGATAACCTGGTGAAAATGAGTGAAGGCGTAAGTCCACCGGCAATTTATCGGTACAACCAATCTTACAGCGCTACGATTTCAGCAACACCAGCTACCGGCGTTAGCCTTGGCGAAGCAATTGAAGAAATGGATGCCATAGCTAAGGGCGTCCTTCCGCCAGGCTTTAATACCACACTTGCGGGCCAAAGCCGCGATTATGCGGAGAGCAGCTCCAGTTTGATCTTTGCTTTCATCTTTGCAATAGTATTGATTTATCTCGTTTTAGCAGCGCAGTTTGAAAGCCTTATTGATCCCTTCATCATTCTGTTGACGGTGCCGATGGCGCTAACGGGCGCGCTACTGAGTCTTTGGATCACGGGTCATTCTATCAATGTCTTTAGTGAGATTGGCATAATCATGCTCATTGGACTTATTACAAAGAATGGTATTCTTATCGTGGAGTTTGCAAATCAGCGCAAAGAAGAAGGGCTTTCGGTAAGTGATGCAGTCCTCGCCGCCGCTTCGTCGCGCTTTCGCCCCATCTTGATGACGACATTGGCGATGATCTTCGGAACACTTCCAATTGCGCTGTCGTTAGGAACATCATCAGGAAGTCGTACATCATTGGGAATAGCGGTAGTCGGGGGGTTAATCTTTGCAGGTCTCTTAACGCTATATGTGATTCCGTCGGTTTATTCTTATTTCTCCCGGGCATTCGTTCCAAAAAATAAAGAACACGGAAAATCGCTCGAAGCCCCTCACTCAGAAGTTGTCATTGCATCATAATCACTTAAGACTATATGAATTCATTAAAAAAATATATTTTTATCCTGTTAGCATTTGGTGTTTTTTCAACACCAAATGCAAAGGCTCAGCAAACCTTAACATTGCAAGACGCCGTAGATCTGGCATTAGAAAAGAATCCTGAAGTTGCAGCTTCAAACCTGGAGTTGGAGAAATCCAGACAACAAAAAATAATTTCAAGAAGTCTGTTTTTGCCTTCTGTTAATGTGGGCGCGCAAGCGAATCATTATTTTCAGCTTAACCCATTTTTTGGTTTTGGTGAAACAACGCCTGATGGAAAAATTCCTTACGGTCGGTTTGGTGGCGAAGACCAATTCGGCGCATTTATTTCGGCGGTTCAACCTCTTTACAGCCCACAGGCATTTCCATCCGTTCAGCATTCGCAATTAAAGGAAGAGCAAAGCCGGCTAGAATTAAATGGTGCAAAGATTGAAACACAAGCGTCTGTAAAACAGGTTTACCTTCAGATATTAGTTTTGAATGAAAGAATCAAATTGCAAAATGAAAGTATCACTCGAAATAAGCGCGCGCTGGTGGATGCAAAATCATTGTTTTTCCAGGGAAAAGGGTTAAGGGTTGATACGCTCCGTGCCTATACAGGAGTCAAAAATCTTGAGCCCGATTTATTGCGGCTGACGTCCGCCGTGGAAACGGGAAAACTAAGGTTGAAAGCGCTTATAGGCATTGATTCAATTCAGGATATTGTACTTACGGATTCACTTTTTATACCCGACCCTGGATCTATTCCAACGGAGGAAGTCGTTTACAATACAGCTAAAGGTAATAATCCCAAATACAAGGTCATTGCCTTACAGCAGTCACTGGATGATCAGCAAGTAAAAATTGCCAGTGCGTACAGACTGCCGGAGGTCGCTCTGGTAGCGCAATATCAATTGCAGTCTCAAACCAACAATTTTGAATATGGTAATGCGTATTATCCTTCGTCTTCGTATGTCGGTTTACAAGTATCCGTACCGTTATTTTCAGGCTTTAGTACGCAGGCAAAAGTGAAACAGGCCCGCATTTCGAAAGATCAGACGGCGCTACGAGCAAATTATGCTTACGAACAACTTCGTGCTGAGGTGCATCAGGTGGTTGCGGCGAGCCATGAATCGTTGTCTCGTTTAGCTACTGCGGAAGATGTGCAAGAGACTGCTCAGTTAAGTTATAACATCATTCAGTACCGGTATAAAAGTGGGATAGCCTCGCGGCTGGAGTTGGCAGATGCGGAATTCGAGCTGTCCACCGCTCAGTCCAACTATTTGGAAGCCGTGTATGATTACCTTTCTGCTCGTATTGCCTTGCGACAAATCATGGGAGAGTAGTTGACGCTCAGGTTATCGTATAGATGGGGGTGGGAAAAAATATCTCGGTGTGGATCTTTTCGGCAAACGACTAGTTCAAAAACCGCGACGAATTTCCAAAAAAAACAAATCTTATTTCCGTTGAAGATTGGTATGATGTTTATGCTTCATGAGTAATGTAAACCAAAAAAATATTACCATGAAAAAGTTTGTAATGTTATGCGCTGGGGCAGTAATTGGAATCTGTTCCCTCGCGGTGGCACAAAGTCAGGATACAACGTCCACGAACTATAATGAGCAGACAACTGCGCCGGAGCAACGAAACAGCACTCAGAGCGATGAGATGAAAACCAACGACGCTGAAAGAGCAGATCCACAAAACACGGATCAACAACTCCAGCAAGATGTAGATGCGATGGAAAAGAATTTTGAAGGATCTACAATCGATAAGGTCGGTCCTAACGGCGAGAAATTGTTTATGGAACGAGGAAAATACTTTTACTACGATGCTGATGGAAAGAAGGTAAAAGTTAAAAAATCGGAAGTGAGAGATAAGTCTGTAGGTGATAACACGAAACAATAGTAGATAACTGCTCGGTAACAGGACGATCGATTCGTTCTGTTACCGAGCTAGGTTTTATGACTGTTGCACGTTTTCGATTTTTTGTTGTAGAATATGCCCTGTATGTTTTAAGGCAGCATCATCCCCATGCGCCACGGATTCCGCTAGCTTTTGTGCGCTTTTCATCATAACGTGATCTGGAAAAGGGGATATGTCGGGATCTGTAATTGCTTCAACTAATACTGGCCGATTTGCACTCAGGGCCGCTTTCCAAATGTCTCCAATATTATCTGACGCTTCCATCCGAAAAGATTGAAAACCAATGCTTGCGGCATAGGCGGCATAGTTAAAATCCGGGATTACTTGCGTCGTTTCCAGTTTAGGATCCCCTTCCATCATCCGCTGTTCCCATGTTACCATATTGAGATCCTGGTTATTGAGGACCACAATAATTATGTTTGGATTTTTCCAGGATTGCCAATACTTGCTTATCGTTAACAATTCTTCATTACCATTCATCTGCATAGCTCCATCACCGGCGAAAGCAATGACGGTCCTCTCGGGATGGGCAAATTTTGCGGCGATAGCGTAAGGAACAGCACAACCCATGGTGGCAAGGTTACCGGAAAGTGATGCCATCATTCCTTCTCGTATTTTTAACTCACGGGCGTACCAGCTTGCGCCTGATCCGGAGTCAGCCGTTAAAATACACTCATCAGGCAACAATGGAGATAACTCCCGGAACACACGTTGGGGATTTAACAACTCGGAATTGCGTTGGGCAAGTTGTTCCTGCTCGGCATCCCAGATCTTTATGTCTTCCATGATTTTACTCCTCCAACTATCGGCAGGTTTTTGATGAATGCGCGGAATTAACCTTCGAAGTGTTTCTTTACTGTCGCCGAGGAGATTTACTTCTACAGGGTATCGAAGGCTGAGCATCCGACCATCAATATCTATTTGAACCGCCCGTGCCTGGCCCTCTTGTGGTAAGAATTCCGCGTACGGAAAACTTGTACCAATAAGTAACAGCGTATCACATTCCTTCATCATATTCTCCGTGGCGGTTGTTCCAAAGAATCCAATCGTACCTGTGACGAAGGGAAGGTCATCTGGCAAAGCTGATTTTCCGAGCAAGGCTTTTGCTACGCCGGCGTTGAGCAAATTAGCAATCTGAATAACTTCTTCAGACGCATCTGCGGCTCCGGCTCCAATCAAAATGGCTACCTTGTTTCCGACATTTAATACATGTGCCGCGTTTTCTAACGCCTTGTCCGTCGGAATACAGTATGAACTTGGATGACCAATTCCTGTATGAATAGAATAATGCTCATGAGGGGGTGATTCAACTGCATCTTCAGTTTGAATATCGTTTGGAATAATCAAACAAGTGACAGTTCTCTCCGCTTTGGCAATGCGTATAGCCCGGTCGACGAGATGCCTGATCTGCGAGGCCTCGGACGCCATTTGAACATATTCATGCGCGACATCCTTAAATAGAGATACAAGATCTACTTCTTGTTGATAATGCCCTCCAAGGGCCTTCCTGGCCGTCTGGCCAATTATTGCGACCACAGGCTGGTGGTCGAGCTTAGCATCGTACAACCCATTAAGCAAGTGAATGGCGCCTGGTCCAGACGTTGCAAGACAAACACCTACTTCTCCCGTAAACTTAGCGTGGGCGCATGCCATCAAGGCTGCCATTTCCTCATGCCTGACCTGTGTAAATTTTATAGATTCATCTGATCGGCTAAGGCCACCCAAAATTCCATTGATACCGTCACCCGAATATCCAAAAATGCGACTTATGCCCCAGGCACCAAGCCGCTTAATTAAAAAGTCGCTAACATTCATAGTGCATTTTTTTGATTCATATTGGTGAATTCATTTCACACGTCATGTCGATTTATCTACAAACCGATCCTTTTTTTAAAACAAATACCGCTATCGATTCTTGTTTTTTACCTTCAAGGCCTAACAGACCTCGGTCGGATACATACGCCTCAAAATTCCTTCCACGTTGAACGTTGTAAGTGCTGTAAAGTCGCGCGTCGTCGATTTGTTTAGGCAAAAAATCCCCGTTGTAGAATTATTCAGCAGCAATTACATTAGGCCAAACAGGGATGATAGCCTTCACCAATGCCTTCCGTAGGTGGTACGATGTTTATTCATATAGGTAGAGGAATAAATGTTTAACTAAAATATGTACTCATGAAAAAGATAATGTTAACGCTATGTGGTGCTGCGATAATCAGCTTTGCTACATTTGCCCAAACTCAGGATTCAACGTCGAGCCCAAATAATAATAGGAATTCAGTAGAGCAATCTCAGGACCCAGCAACCCAAGATGCTGACCAGACACCCCCACCACCACAAGGTGGAGCTGATCGGGATGGAACTAATGCGATTCCGCAGGGACAGTCACGCGAATCTGGTCAGCCGACGGAAAATCAAACCGATCAGACCATGGAACGACCAAATGAAATTGTACCGGTCGAAGGCAAGGAGGGACCTAATGGAGAAGCGATCTTCATGGAAAACGGCAAATACTATTTCATGAATGAAGCTGGAGAAAAGAAAAAAATTAAAGCGTCTAAGCTGAGGGATAAGACTCAGTAATATCAGGGCTGTCTCCTGGGTAGTAAAGGCTTCCTGAATTTTTCAGGGAGCCTTTTTTATTGGCGGGTACAGGGTATATCGTAAAGTTTATAAATTTGACTAATTGACGACTATACCCTAATGAATTTTCCTCGTATTACGCTTGCACTTTGTATGCTTGCCAGTGTGTTTTCTATTTTGCCAGGTTGTCAACCCAAGACTTCATCTTCTGAACTGCTAGCCGACACGGCTTCAATACGAAAAGGCCAGGCCATCTTTTCCCAGCAATGTGCAGCTTGCCACAATTTCAGACAGGATGGAATCGGTCCTCAGCTAGGGGGACTAACAGCCACTGCAGCCCCTGAATGGATCGAGAGATTTATCAGGGATCCGAAACTAATGATCGAATCCGGCGACGAACGGGCTCATCAGATTTTTGAAAAATATAAAACGATAATGCCGTCGTTTCCGAGTCTCTCAGATGAGGAATTACATTACATCATTTCTTTTCTGAGTACTAAAAAAGCCCCGGATCCAAAAAAAACAAAGTTTGATCCGAATGCATTGACGAATCCGATTCCCGAGCCGATCGCCATGTCGGACTTGACGATAGGTCTGGAGGTGTTGACAACCATTCCTGCCTCCAGTACCGAGGGCCAGCTCACCCGAATTTGTAAACTTGATTTCCGTCCCGATACGAAAGAATTGTTCGTCGTGGACCTTAGAGGTAAACTGTATAAACTGCAGGACCGTAAACCATTGGTCTACCTGGACATGGCCCAGGAAAAACCAAAGTTCATTCACAAGCCGGGGCTGGCAACCGGTTTTGGAAGCTTCGCCTTCCATCCGGAATTTCAAAAGAATGGGCTCTTATACACAACTCATGTGGAAAGTCCCGGGTCTGGAAAAGCAGACTTTGCCTACAATGATTCCATTAAAGTGACTCTACAATGGGTGTTGTCGGAATGGACGACCGATACGCCGAATGCCTTTCCTTTTAAAGGAACTAGTCGTGAGCTATTTCGGATAAATATGGTTGGCTCATTTCATGGCGTTCAGGAGATAACCTTCAATCCGTTGGCAAAACCTGACGATGAGGATTATGGATTGCTGTACATAGGCATTGGCGATGGAGCAAGTGTTGAGATGGGATTTCCCTTCCTGGTTCATAGTCCTGAGAAAATCTGGGGAAGTATCATCCGGATCGATCCGGAAGGAAACAACAGCGCGAATGGGAAATATGGGATTCCACCCGGCAATCCATTTGCACAAAGCAACAATCCAAAAATCGCGCGGGAGATTTATGCAAATGGTTTTAGGAATCCTCACCGCCTTACCTGGACAAAAAAAGGGGAGATGCTAGCGTCAAACATCGGACATCATAATATTGAAGCGCTCTATATGATTCTCCCAGGCCATGATTACGGTTGGCCTATACGGGAAGGTTCTTTCGTGATTAATGCGGATGAAAACATGAGCAATATATTTCCGCTTCCGGCTGATGATTCCAGCTTCCATGTTACTTATCCGGTGGCACAATACGATCATGACGAGGGAAATGCGATCTCGGGTGGATTTGAATATTGGGGAAATAGTTTAGCCGACCTTCAAGGCAAATGTATCTTTGGCGACATTGTGAAGGGTAGGGTATTTTACGTGGAGATGTCAGACTTAAAATTGGGTCAACAAGCCGTTATTAGGGAAATGAAAGTTGCGATAAATGGAAAAGTTACAACATTGGTGGATCTTTGCGGCGCCCAGAAAGTAGACATGCGGTTTGGACGAGATCACCGTGGCGAGTTGTACGTGCTGACAAAACCCGATGGAAAAGTTTACAAAGTGGTCAGTGTACTGAAGAATTTATGACGTTGAAAATAAAAAATCCGTGGTGGTAGGACCACGGATTTCTGTTTTTAAGATTTTGGAACCTTAATTTTTTGACCTGGAAAAATCAAGTCCGGATTCTTAATTGTATCCTTATTCATCTCGTGTATTTTTTGCCAGGTAGTGCCATAATGTTTGGCAATTTTTCCGAGCGTATCGCCCTTTTTAATTTCATACACTTCCTCAAAATCAGTTGCTTCAATATTCAGCACCAGATCACCAGCCCGCATGTCCGGATCTATTTTTGCATAGGCATCAAACATTTTCTGTTTGACTGCTTCGGATGTTTTGCCTGTAACATGAAGAACATTATTTTTTTCTTCCAGCTTCAAATCAGAAGCGCCTCCCTGCTTAGCAAGGTCAATAACTGATTTATATTTATCCTGCAGTGCCATGATCTGTTATTTAATAGTCAGTTTGTTTTCGACTTTCGCGGCGCCGGATTCCATGGCCGCTTTCATGGCATTTTGAAGCTGGGCACGTTTAATCTGGCCCGTTAACGTCACGATACTATCGGCTAC
>DASQTN010000074.1:0-3345 GCA_035641895.1 Chryseolinea sp.
CTTTCGATAACATTCGTGGCGTAATGTGGGGTATCTCACGCTCCAGCTCCTTAAAACGCTTTTTTCCAAATAGCAAGGAGCCGATAATGGGCAGTTTCCACTTGCCCTGAATTACATTGAGAGTGTCATGCAACGCCAGAACAAATTCCGAGGAACAGCTTTTTATTTTTTCGATCTCTGTTAATCTGCTCATAATACATTGTTATTCAGTATGGTATACAAAAGGATACTGGTATACATAAGTATAGTACTATACTTTAAGAAGTAAATATAGCCTATTTTTACCTCGGTATGTCAAACACTAATCATTTAAAATTTTTTATCATGAACAAAATTTCAAAACCTTTAGGCGCCATCGTGTTGTTGACCTTGTTGTCGTTTACGATTGTGGAGACTGCAGTATGGAAATACGACCACGAACATGCAAAGCTTGGTTTCAGTATTTCGCATATGACGGTAACGGACGTTGACGGTTCATTCAAGGATGTTGAGGCAACGATTCGAACTTCTAAAATTGATTTCAGCGACGCCATTGCAGAAATGACTGCGCAGGTAAGTTCAATCGATACGGATAACGAAAAGCGGGACACGCATTTGAAGTCGCCCGACTATTTCGATGCGGAAAAATTTCCGACAATTGTTTTTAAAAGCACTTCATTCCAAAAAGCGCCTGAGGAAAACACTTATACCGTTACGGGGAATCTCACGCTCCACGGTGTTACAAAGCCAGTGACGCTTTCGGCAGTAGCAAAATCTACAATTCATCCCTATACTAAAAAAACTGTGGCAGGGTTTAAGATTACCGGTAAAATCAATCGAAAAGATTTTGGCCTTGCTGAACAGACACCGGCAGCCATGCTTGGGGAGGACGTAAATATTTTTGCGAACGCGGAATTTATCAAGGAATAACGCGTCGGGCGTCAAATCGATTTCGACTGGATCAACGGAAAATTAAACTAATAATTTTAGTTAATACAATTCCTATAACTAAAAATATTAGTTTATCTTTATGGTAAATAATCCCTCTACCATGAAAGTGCCCGTAAAAGAACCGATAGAAGAAATATTGATCAATCTTTATTGGGTGGATCAATACAGTCGAGGAAGTAAATCATTTGAGACGCTGCAGGATTTTAAGGAGTTTTTGATTGATAATAAAGAGCTTGCCAAGGCGCTGGGATACGTTGAGAAGAGAGAAATAAAACAATAGGGTTTTTATCTGTTGTACGGATAGTCATTTACCCAATTAAATCCACGATTCACCAGAAGAAATTGATTTTCTCCCACTTTCCGCAAATTAAGTTTAAGTGAATCCTGATTAAGCTTTCCTTCAAGCGTAAATGATTCTCCGTTTGCGCGTAGTGAAAAGCTTCCTGCTGACCACAAGTCAAGAGAATGAAGGATTATCTTTGAACCAGTAGCATTTCTATTGCAGTGCCATGGACCTGATCCTCCATCCATATATTGAATATCAACGGTCCTTTGTTTTAGCCAAATTTTTTTCCAACGTCTGGTATCCAACTGACCAGGAGGTATAAGGTCTCCATTCAGTACAAACGTCTCAACCTCAAATTCACCCATCACGGGCGCATAGCGTTTTTGATTTTCGTCAAAAGCTATTTGCTGTTGGCTTCCTATGTAAAAGAACATTCCATTTGTCGCGAAGATGAGCAAGACCGCTGACCATTTCACGATATTGTAATACAGTTTGGTTGCAATGCCGTAATTAAAAGGTAAAGAACCGCTGGTTTCCGTGGCAACCGGTCTATTAAAAAAGAAAAAATTTAAAAGTCTTTTGATATCCGGCCCTAGTAAAAAAAATGCCATCAATAGCAAATGTGTCGAAAACAATTTAACCGGAACATCGTACGCAAAATTTAGCATTACTACATTGGACATTATGGCGATTACAAGGAGTACGCCGATCAAGCGCGTACGTTTAAATAGAAGAAATACGCCAGCAATAACCTCCCAAAGTCCTGTGAAAATGTTGTACACGGTTGAGTATCCCATGAAAGTCCAGAGCAAACCCATAGGTGATGACTCTCCATAGGTATTGTATAGACGATCCGTGGTGAGGGATGGAAATTGCATTTTGAAAACCTTAGCAAAGCCGTAGCCGATCATCCAAAATGCGAGATAGTATCTTAAAACTATGATGAGCAATTGCAATAATTTTTCGTGGCTGTCCCTTTTGCTATCAACGAAACTCCAAATGATTGTTGCGACAACTGAAAAAATAAAGCCCACAAAAAATTGGATATAATTAAGGACAGTATCGCCACTGCCATTCGGCGCTGGCAATTTATAGTCCGTGCCCATAACATACGCGGCAAGCGGCTCGTACATCTTGTTTGACAACTCTGCTAAGGGTTGAAATACTGTCGATAATTGTGATAAAATATTCAGTGGAAAGGGAAATATGTAGAAGATAAAATAGGAGAAAGCGAAACGAAATGCGATCATACTTCCCTGACTCCATCGCGGAGATAACGAAATCGTCTGTTCCATAAGATTGGGGATTTGTTATATAAATCTACTCAAAACGGGGGATGGATAGAGCAATTTTTAACAGGTCACCGTAGATTTAAAACTTGGATATTTCAATTTGCATCAACGTTCGGGCAGCGTAATTTAAACGAATTGACCATTAATCTGTTAACTTCATAAACTAAACAACATACTATGGAAACATCAATTTTTGGTAAAGAATTTTTAGCGGAATTGGAAGCGGAGGTTCAGGCTACGCGCAAATGCCTGGAAAGAGTTTCTGAGACTTTATATGATTGGAAGCCGCATGAAAAATCAATGACCATGGGCTACCTTGTTTTATTGGTCGCCCAAATTCCTAAATGGATTACCCATATTATTGAGATTTCCGAGATTGACCTTGCAACTTTTTCGAATTTCCAACCGAAGACTACAAAAGAGTTAGTAGATCACTTTGACGAAAACATTGAAGGAGCAAAAAAGGCTTTGAAAAAAGTCTCCGATCAAGAATTGTCGAGAAATTTTTCTCTGAAAGCTAACGGTCAATTGATCTTTACGTCACCGAAAAAGGAAAATGTAGGATCGACGCTTAACCATTGGGTTCATCATCGCGGTCAATTGACCGTTTACATGAGACTCAACGACATCGCCGTACCATCGATCTATGGACCATCTGCCGACGATCGGACATTTTGATTGGAAAAGATTTTTAGTCGTCCACGTACTGCGGCAATATTAGTTAGGCCCTGACTTAGGGCTCCTTATAAGCGCAGAGAAAATCCAGAGGCTAAATGCAAGAGATCCGCTGAGAGAACGCCGACGTTCTCAGCGCTCCTCTGCTTAACCTCAAGCATT
>DASQTN010000075.1:0-4360 GCA_035641895.1 Chryseolinea sp.
ATCTTTTGGATACCCCCGGTCACCAGGACTTTGCGGAAGACACTTACAGGACCCTCACAGCGGTGGATAGTGTGATCATGGTTATTGACTGTGTAAAGGGAGTTGAAATGCAGACTGAAAAATTAATGGAAGTGTGTCGCATGCGGAGCACTCCAGTAATTTGCTTCATCAATAAGCTTGATCGGGAGGGACGTGACCCCTTTGAATTATTGGATGAGATCGAAGAAAAATTAAATATCAAGGTGCGTCCTTTGAGCTGGCCTATTAGTATGGGCAAAACATTCAAGGGTGTTTATAGCATGTACGACAAAAGTTTGCATCTGTTTACGCCAAGCAAAACGACTGTTGAAGAAGGAATTGAGATAAGCGATATCCAGAGTCCGCTGCTGGAAGAATACGTTGGTGATAACAATGCTAAACAGCTTCGGGCCGATGTAGAATTGATTGAAGGAGTCTACCCCGATTTCAATGTTGAAGACTACCTGGCAGGAAAAGTGGCTCCTGTATTTTTTGGCAGTGCCGTAAACAATTTTGGAGTGCAGGAATTGCTGAATACCTTCATTGGAATTGCGCCGGCACCAATTCCTCGTGAAACGACTGTCAGAATTGTTGAACCCGAGGAAAGTAAATTCAGCGGATTTGTTTTTAAAATTCATGCGAACATGGATCCCAAGCATCGTAATCGTATTGCTTTTATTCGCGTTTGCTCAGGAAAGTTTGAACGTGGAAGCAACTATTACCACGTAAGGCAGGAGAAGAGCTTACGATTTTCAAATGCGACGGCGTTTATGGCGCAAGATCGCGAGACTGTTGAGGAGGCCTGGCCAGGCGACATCGTAGGCATTTTCGACACCGGTAATTTGAAAATTGGAGACACGCTTACGGAAGGTGAAAAGCTTTTATACACAGGTATCCCGAGCTTCTCTCCTGAAATTTTTAAGGAGGTTGTTAACCTGGATGCCATGAAAACAAAGCAGTTGGAGAAAGGGCTTTCACAGTTGATGGAGGAAGGGGTGGCACAGCTATTCACCTACGAACTTGGCAAACGGAAGGTAGTTGGGGTGGTAGGTGCCCTTCAATTTGAAGTGATTCAATTCCGTTTGAAAAATGAGTATAACGCAACTGCGCAATTCGTACCACAAAATATTTATAAGGCATGCTGGATTAGTAGTTCGAATCCAAAGAAGCTTGCCGAGTTTATCGACTCAAAACAACGTCATATTGCGCGTGACAAAGACGATAAGTTAGTATTCATGGCCGAATCTCGGGCGTGGTTGCAAATGGTGCAGGATAATTTCCCTGATATCCATTTTCATTTTACGTCGGAGTTTAAAGACTAACAATTTACAGACTAACAATACGACAGGGCAAAATGGTCTTTCGGAGAATCATTTTATTGACTCCACAAGATCACACGTACGAATTATTTTAGTTTTGGAATCCCGTAGGGATGACATCTTGGTAGCCGGCGCGAAGCTGCGGAGTAAATGCAAATTTATACGGCGTCGACTTCCATCGTGGTTTGAAAATCAAATGTACTAGCGACGCCATGCTGCTACCGCGATTAATAGCGTGGACGCTAAAACCACATTATATTAAATCGGCGTGTAGTGAAAACGATATCCATTTCCGTTCACGAAACCCAAAACTAGCCTACGGGCAAATCAACCGAAAATGGCGACGAGACGTCCATTGAATGTGACTTATTTACTTTGTCAAACTTTTCAGATATGAAATACTTTGAGGTACAGACGTGATGATGTTGCTGCTTTCGTCTTCAATAAAATAATGTTTGATCCCTGCTTTTTGTGCGGCCTTTAATATTGCCGGAATATTCAGCTCCCCTGTACCAAGGGGCACATCGTTTTCCGGTGAGGTAAGTCCCGTAAGATCTTTCTTGGTCCCTTTCTTTAAGTCTTTCAAGTGCATTAGCTTCCAGCGTTCGCCATATTTTTTTAAAAGCTTAACAGGATCACCTCCTCCAAAGTGTATCCACATGACATCCATTTCAAATGAAACATATTCAGGATTTGTGTTTGTTATGATATAATCTAACAGCGTTCCTTTTTCGTATGGCCAGAATTCGTATCCATGCGCGTGATAACAAAATGTAATTCCATTTTCTTTTAATACTTTGCCGAAGGTGTTGAAATCCTGAACAGCTTTTTTTGCGTTTTCAATATTGAAGCTTCCCGTTTTATGCGGGATCCACGCGGTCATAACATATTTTGCCCCTAAGATTTTCGCGCGGTCAGCGATCGCTTGAGGGTCTTTTACTAATGCGTCGTATCCGGCACCCATCGACGGAATACTTATACCTCGTTCATTACATAATTTTTTGTATTCTTCAGGACTTAAATTTGGGCCACCTCCACCCTCGATTTCTGTGAAACCCATATTTTTAATCGTGTCTAAGGTAGCCGCCACTCCGTTAGGAAAGCTTCGTCGGAAAGTGTAAGGAGCGATGCCCAATGGCGCTGTGTACAAAGGCTCTTTCTTTTTCTGCGCAACCGCTATTTCAAAAGTTGATGACAGGGTAAATAAAATTATGGCAAGCGTAAAATATTTTTTCATGTTTAAATGGTGTGGATATAGCGGCGTTACGGTATTAAAGTTTTAGGAGTTATCGGAATGTAATTCGTGGATGTTCTTATGGTGATTAAATGGTTCCCTTCCGTAGCTCTTCAACAGCATAGTTTGCTGCGCGTGCGGTTATCGCCATAAAAGTGAGCGTTGGATTTTGTGTTCCCGTCGAAGTCATACAAGCGCCGTCGGTTACGAAAACATTTTTGCAATGGTGCAATTGGTTCCAGCCGTTTAACAAGGAGGTTTTAGGATCATGCCCCATACGTACACCACCCATTTCGTGAATATCTGCACCAGGCGGTGACTTGGTATCTTCAGCTTTGATATTAATGAAGCCAGCTTTTTCAAACATTTCCTTCGACTGAGTCACATAGTCGGCAACCATTTTATCATCGTTTTCACTCCACTCACAGGAAATGATAAGTTGAGGAATGCCATACTTGTCCTTTAAGTCGGTATGAAGCCGGACGTGATTTTTTTCGAGCGGTATTACTTCACCCATCATCCAACTGCTAATCCCCCAGTTACCTAACGTAGGGTGCAAAAGGTTTTCTCGAAGTTGGTCCCCAATCATCGACGTGTCTGATTTAGTTCCTCTTCCGCCGCCAATGCCGATCGCATACCCCCTGAGAAAATCCATTTCATGCTTTTGCACATTACGGAAACGGGGCATATAGCTGTGCGTAGGACTGCGACCATCGGTCTTCTTATCCTTAAATCCTTCATACTCTGCATTTGCTTTACCCCGATAGTTGTGCCATGATATATATTTGCCCAACAATCCGCTGTCGTTACCGAGTCCGTTAGGAAACCGCGTGGAGGTAGAATTCAAAAGAATAGCATTGCTGTTCAGTGCCGAAGCATTAACAAATATGACATCTGCATAAAATTCAATCATTTCTTTTGTATTGCCATCGACGATCCTTACACCGGTAGCCCGATTTTTTTTATCATCATAAATTACTGAATGCACTACGGCATGTGGACGTATGGTTAGCTTTTTCGTTTTCATCGCCCAAGGAATTGTGGACGCGTTGCTGCTGAAATAAGCCCCATAGACACAGCCTCTGTTACACTGCGCTTGGTTTTGACATTTATGTCTCCCTTGTTGAATGTGGATTTGCTGCGGATCCGTAAGGTGAGCACAGCGCGCCTGGATCAGGTGCCGGTCAGCATAATTCTTCTGGAGATTTTCTTTGAAATAGTGTTCGATACAACTCATTTCAAATGCCGGCATACACTCACTATCGGGCAGCTCGGCTAAGCCATCGCGATTACCTGCGATTCCTGCGAATTTCTCTACATAACTATACCAAGGCTCAAGATCATTGTAACGGATAGGCCAGTCGATGGCAAATCCGTCGCGCATTGGTCCTTCAAAGTCAAAGTCGCTCCAGCGTTGTGTTTGCCGCGCCCAAAGCAACGACTTTCCACCCACGTGATATCCTCGAAACCATCTAAAAGGTTTTTCCTGGATGAAAGGTTGTTCGTCATCTTTAATAGCCCAATGCAGCGTTTCCTCACGCATAAAGCGTGCATATTGGTAGTCCTTGCGCTTTTCGATAGGCACGGCACCCCTATACTCAAATTGCCATGGAGCTTTACTGGCAGTTGGATAATCTTGAATATGTTTTACATCTCGTCCTCGTTCAAGGACAAGCGTCCGTAATCCTTTGTCACAAAGTTCTTTTGCAGCCCAGCCGCCGCTAGCCCCTGAGCCAATCACGATCGCGTCGTATGTCCTTTTCTTGCGGGAATCAAACAATAGATTTGC
>DASQTN010000076.1:0-2074 GCA_035641895.1 Chryseolinea sp.
ACGACAACGACAAGGATCAATATGTTGATGCTTTTGTTGTTATTCATGCTGGCCAGGGTGCGGAAGTCAATGACAATCCAAATGATATCTGGTCGCATAAATGGCTTCTTCAAGGCGGACCATTCGTCGGAGATAAAGAAACAAAAGTATATAGCTATCTAACAGTGCCTGAGAACTGCAGGCTGGGTGTATGTGCGCACGAACTCGGTCACTTGCTCTTTGGATTTCCCGACCTATATGATTCAGACTACTCCAGCGAAGGCGTTGGCGACTGGTGCTTAATGGGAGGGGGAAGCTGGAATAACGGTGGACTAACACCAGCGCATCCTTCTTCATGGTGCAAATGTCATCAAGGGTGGGTAAAAGTGAAAACCCCAAAAACAAATAGCAAGAACGTCGTGGTGGCCGATGTAAAGGAAGGTAAAACCGTTTACAAGCTCTGGAAAAATGGAGATCCGGGCAACGAATATTTTTTGTTGGAAAACCGGCAGAAAACAAAGTTTGATACGCACCTGCCTTCTTCCGGATTGTTGATCTGGCACATTAATGAGAATGCCACGTCCAACGACAATGAAAAGAGATATCGGGTCACCTTGATCCAGGCCGATGGAAAAAAGCATCTGGAAAAAGGTAAGAACAGAGGTGATGCTGGAGATTGTTATCCCGGCAAAACCAATAATAAACACTTCGACCAGACCTCGAAACCTCAGTCGGTTTCACATGGTGGTAAGGACACAACGGTCGGGATAAATAACATTCGAAAATCTGGCAGTAAAGTAGCGATTGATATTAAGGTCAAATAATCAGCAATCAATTTTTCGTGAAACGATTGCGTTAAGAGCTATTGGATCGCCAGGGCAACAACATTTGCAACCTCTTTTTTGCAAATATCTGAATGGTCCTTGATGCAGTTGTCTGCTTTCAAATTATATATTTTTCCTGCTTTGAAATTGTATTTCGATTGATTACTTAAAATAAAGTCGTTGTTCGCCTCCGGCGTTATTTGAGCTCCATTGGCACCCATGCCACCGTATAAGTCATCGGGCCCGCCAAGGAAGCTTCCCGTTTGCCTTCCAACCCTTGAGGCAATGGCATATGCTTTTCCGACAGCCTTATCGTTGTGTGTATGCGTAATAATGACAGGGCCTTTAATTTTTTGAGTTGCAATCGCTGCACGAAACATTCCGTCATCTCCATTTGAATAGTTCTGCGCAAAACCATAGTGTGAGAATGCGGCTTGTAAAAGCACTAACGTGTCAATAGAACCTTTTCCAACATTTGCTGCCGCCGACGTTACTAATCTCCCGCCGAAACTATGTCCAATCAGGTGGACACGTACATGGGGATACGTTTTTTTTATCTCTTTTATTACAGGAGCAAGTCCTTCCTTCCCAACCGTTCCCGCCCGTTCCTTCATCTGATAGTATGTCACGTAATTAAGAAGATTTCGTGCTCCCTCAAACAATCCCTGAAATCCGTCGCTAATTCCGCCAGCGGCAGGTGAGACTGAAGCAGCCCCGCCGCGGTTCTTTGAAGTCACGGTTTTTGTAGTCGTATCCTGCAGGCGTATTAATAGTGATTTTGCTCCTTCCTTGTGAAACTCACGAGCTCCTTTATCCTCCGGTTCGACGCTTTTGCCCTTAATCCCAGATATAAGCTTTGCCATTTGAGCGACAAAATCTTTTGAGGCCTGATCAGGATCTGTGTTTAGTTTCTGTGCGGCTTTTTTAGCATCGTCAAGAATCAATGCGCTTCCTGTTTTATCAAAGGAATTTTTTAAAGATTTTATGGTGTCGAGGAGCTTTTGTTTTTCTGATTTTTTAGCAACCGAAGCCGCGCCACCACCGGGAATGAGTTCTTCGTCCGTAAATTTTTTTGATGGCCATAACACACCGAGTATGCCGAAACTCCTGCTTTGGAATGAACTACTTTGCAGTTCCGTGGCTAAAAGATCCATTAAGCTCGCATAAAGATCGCGCGCTTCTTTTATGTCATTGTTCCAACCGTGAGATATTATAAACAGATCCGTCAGTTTCTTTTTCTCTATCAACTCAATGACATCGCTTACTTTAGG
>DASQTN010000077.1:0-6292 GCA_035641895.1 Chryseolinea sp.
GGGGAACAAGTGCGTACTGGAAGCAAGGAAACGGTTGGTCCCAATCTTGATACCTGGCACACGTTGTGGTGCCGATCCATCATCCCAGTTGATTTCAAATTCTATTGATCCGCTTTCATCGACATTGCTAATATCAATTTCCAGGACACCAGGCTGAACAGGGTTGTTAGCACAAATAGTCCCATTGTCGCGGTTAGCGATGGCACCCGTAAAAATACCAGTCCCATCCGCTCCATTACATCCCTGCGCAACAGCGTCGGTTACAAAACAGCTGAGCGCTATAATTATTGGAAATATCCAGAAAAGCTTATTTCGTAGTAGTACAAACATTCGTCGCCCATTAAATCACCAAAAAACCAACTTCTATAAAGCCAAATACAGACGTTTGGAATAGTGCAGAGCTTGTCATCCGGAGTTAGATTCCCAGGCAAATTTTTATGTAACCATGAAATTCAGGGCGCTAACAGGTTTTTCAGATGTGACGTCGTGAAAGCCGTTGAATTGCTTTCAGCAAAAGAAATGAAACAGAAGCAAGGTGCTGCCCTAAGCATTTTTGTAGAGAAAAAGCAACGATTGCTGAAATATTTAGGATTTAAACTTTGAACCCCGACTTCGAATCTTTCACTTTAAACTTTACCTTTGCCCCCGATTTATTTTAGGCTAGTCATTTTTCTATGTCTCTAACTGCCAAATATGTGTTTGTGACGGGTGGTGTAACTTCATCACTCGGTAAGGGAATCATCGCTGCCTCACTGGCTCAGCTGCTACAGGCGCGTGGATTCAAAGTAACTATTCAGAAGTTTGACCCTTATCTGAATATTGATCCCGGGACACTCAATCCCTATGAACACGGCGAATGCTACGTCACCGACGACGGGGCTGAAACGGACTTAGACTTAGGGCATTACGAAAGATTCTTAAACATTCGAACCTCGCAGGCTAATAACGTAACCACAGGAAGAATATATAACAACGTCATCACCAAAGAAAGAAAAGGTGAATATCTGGGAAAAACTGTTCAGGTAATTCCGCATATCACCGACGAGATCAAGCGAAATCTTTTCTTGCTAGGCGAAACAGGTGAATATGATTTCATTATTACGGAAATCGGTGGATGTGTTGGGGATATTGAATCACTTCCGTTCATTGAAGCCGTAAGGCAGGTAAAATGGGACCTCCCTCCTAACAGTGCTATCGTAATTCACCTTACATTAATTCCTTACCTAAAGGCAGCTAAAGAGCTTAAAACTAAACCAACACAACATTCAGTTAAAGATTTACTTGAGGCAGGGATTCAGCCTGATATTTTAGTTTGTCGTACAGAGATGCCGTTACCTCAGGATATCCGCAAAAAGCTTGCGTTGTTCTGCAATGTGCATATCAACTCAGTAATCGAGGCAATGGACGCCGACACCATTTATGACGTGCCTATTCTGATGAGAAAAGAGAAGCTCGACGAACGTGTCTTATCCAAGCTGAAAGCACCTACGAAAGAAGAACCAATGCTCGATCACTGGAAAAACTTTCTTGGAAAACTGAAGAACCCTGTCAACGAAATTACCATTGGATTGGTTGGTAAATATGTTTCATTACCAGATTCTTACAAGTCTATTGCTGAAGCTTTTGTTCATGCTGGAGCAGAGAATGAATGCAAGGTAAATGTCCGTTGGATTTCGTCTGAGGATGTCAATCGCGAATGTGTGGATGATATGTTAAAAAACATCGACGGTGTATTGGTCGCACCAGGCTTTGGTGAACGTGGTCTGGAAGGGAAGATTGAGACGATCCGGTATGTAAGAGAAAATAAAATACCCTTCTTTGGCGTCTGCCTGGGTATGCAGTGTGCGGTGGTTGAATTTGCCCGAAATGTATTGGGCCTAGAGGCGAGTTCTACGGAATTAAATCCAAAGACTCAGAATCCCGTCATTGACATGATGGAGGAACAAAAGAAAATCGTGAATAAAGGCGGCACGATGCGTTTGGGCGCCTATGATTGCAAGCTTAAGAAAGGATCCAAAGCTTTCGCTGCCTACGGTGAGACGCTTATCCATGAACGCCATCGGCACCGTTATGAATTCAACAACAAGTATCTCGAGCAAATTGAACATGCCGGCCTTAAAGCGGTAGGTGTAAACCCCGGGACGAACCTTGTAGAGATAGTAGAATTGAAAGATCACCCTTGGTTTATAGGGGTCCAATATCATCCCGAACTTAAAAGCACGGTGCTAAATCCCCATCCCCTTTTCGTAAAGTTTGTGGAAGCAGCGTTGGAGAGGAAGAGGGTTAGGGGATAATTGTAAGTTTAGAGTTTCGAGTTTAGAGTTTCGAGTTTATAGTTTAGAGTTAGTGTAATAGTTTATCGGTTATGGCGACTATACGGACATTTGAAGAGTTGGAAGTTTGGAAGAAAGCGCGAATTATGTCCAAAGAGATTTATCAAGTATCAGGGTCGGGTGCATTTTCTAAAGACTTTGCCTTAAAAGATCAAATTAACAGGGCCAGTGGGTCAATAATGGATAACATCGCCGAAGGGTTTGAACGAGGTGGGCGCAAAGAATTTATCCAATTTTTATCCTACGCAAAAGGGTCATGCGGAGAGGTGAAGTCTCAACTTTATCGAGCATTGGATCGCGAACATATTACTTTGGAATTATTTCAAAAGTTAGAAACCGAAATTACAGAAATCGGAAAAATGCTGGGCGGCTTAAGCAACTATCTCAATAACACCACGCTACAAGGAACAAAGTATCTTAAGGAGCCGCATACTTACTATCAAGGCCTTCACTTCGAATTCGAAGAGCAACTATAAACTAGAAACTACAAACGCGAAACTTAATACATGGACAGGAACTCAGCGATCGGACTTACACTCATTGCAGCATTATTGATGGCGTATTTTTACTGGTTTTCGCCAGTACCAAAGCCCCAGACATCACCAGAACCATCTACTCCTTCCGCAATGGGTGCACAGGATAGCACACAACAAGCCCCTATCCTGACTGACAGTGCGCTGAATGCAACCTACGGAGATCTTTCAACTGCTATGAAGGGCGAGGAATCGACGTCAGTAATTGAGAACGAGGATCTGCGATTGGTATTCAGTAATAAGGGTGCTATTCTTCGCGAAGTTGAGTTGAAGAAATATAAAACGTACCATCAACAGCCCCTCAAGCTGATCACACCGACTAACAATCAATTTAACTTATCGGGTAACTTTCAGGGAAAAGATATCGACCTGTATAAATTGTTTTATCAGGTAGAGCAGCAAAAAATTGGTGATACTACAGAAGTAAAATTCACCACCGCACTGGCAAACGGATCCAAAATTTCCCATGAATACAGAATACCCGCGAAAGGCTATGAGATCCGGTATAGAATAACGAGCACTGGATTTGGTGACCAGCTTTCAGGTGATCACCTGACCTTTCAGTGGCAAAATATTTTAAAACCAATGGAAAAGGATCTGGCTGACACGCGGATTTATTCCACCATCACTTACTTCT
The DNA here is from genome assembly GCA_035641895.1 of Chryseolinea sp. Taxonomy (GTDB): domain Bacteria; phylum Bacteroidota; class Bacteroidia; order Cytophagales; family Cyclobacteriaceae; genus Chryseolinea. The sequence continues at coordinate 3,504 of DASQTN010000077.1, forward strand.
CTGAGACAGATGGATTTGACGAATTAAGCGAGCGTTCTACTGATACGGAAACGGAAATTTTCGGCGCTCCGGTGAAATGGATAACGATCAAAGAAAAATTCTTTCTTTCATCTATTATCGCTAAGAATAATTTTTCCGGAGGGGAAATAGAAACGGCCATTAATGAAAGCGACACATCGGTTGTCAAAAGGGCTAACGCAAAGTTGTTTATTCCCTTAAAAGATCTTAAGGAGAACAAAGCCGATTTCAAATTTTATTTTGGTCCGAACGATTATCAGACCATCGGTCATGTAGCGGACAAGTTTACCAAAAACGTTTACCTGGGCTGGCCGCCGGTCTACTGGATCAACAAGTTTGTGATATTTCCAGTCTTCCATTTCCTGACCAAGTACATCACGAACTATGGACTTATCATTATCATATTGGTAATTCTGCTCCGCCTCGTTTTATTCCCATTGTCATACAAGTCGTACCTGAGTATGGCAAAGATGAAAGTTCTTAAACCCGAGCTGGATGAAATTAAGGAGCGTGTTGGCGAGGACATGACGAAGGTTCAGCAAGAGCAAATGAAACTTTATCAACAGGTGGGTGTGAATCCGATCAGTGGGTGTATTCCAGTCTTACTTCAGATGCCGATACTTTTTGCAATGTTCTACTTGTTCCCGGCGAGCATTGAACTCAGACAACAACCTTTTCTCTGGGCGGAAGATTTATCGACCTATGACTCGCTGATCCGATTGCCATTCGCAGTGCCATTCTTAGGAAGTCACATCAGCATTTTTACGATCCTTATGACTGCCGCAACACTTCTTTACACTTGGCAAAATAATCAGCTTTCATCTGTGCAGGGGCCGATGAAAACTATGTCGTACGTGATGCCTATCATTTTTCTTTTCGTGTTAAACTCATTTTCGTCGGGATTAACATTTTATTATTTCGTATCGACACTGCTGACTTTCGTTCAACAGGCGATCATCAAACGGTTTGTTGACGAAGGTAAGATCAGATCGATCATGGAAGAAAACAGAAAGAAAAACGCAGTGTCCGGTGGAAAAAAATCGCGTTTCATGAGCAAATTAGAAGATGCGATGAAAGCGAGTCAGGAGACTCGCAAAAAAGCTGAAGACGACCGCAAGAAAAAAAAGAAGTAGGTAAAAGGTTAAAGCTCAAAGCATAAAGCTGAAGTGCTTGAAGTCGGTATCCAACTTGAAATTTTAAACCTCAAACTTCAACCAAAAAAGTTGTGAACCGATTGTGGATAATCTGTTTCACGGTGTTCCACGATGCCATGAGTTTTCCCATATATTTGCTGCCCGACTAAAATAGCCGGGCTTATTTTTTAACTCACAGCGAAGGAATGGGAAAGATTATTGCGATAGCAAATCAAAAAGGCGGTGTTGGAAAAACTACAACAGCCATTAACCTGGCAGCAAGTTTAGCAGTACTGGAGTGCAGAACGTTAATAGTCGATGCAGATCCTCAGGCGAATTCAACCTCGGGATTAGGCCTGAATCCTAAAGAAATAAATCATGGAATTTATGAATGCATGGTCGATGGAATAGCTGCGAAAGATGCAATCGTAAAAAACGAACTTAAATATCTTGATGTACTTCCTTCGCATATCGATTTGGTAGGCGCGGAGATCGAAATGGTTAGCATCGAACGCAGGGAAGAAAAAATGCGTGAAGCACTTAAGAGGGTGAAGGATGAATATGATTTTATCATCATAGATTGTTCCCCGTCACTTGGGTTGATCACCATTAATGCACTCACCGCAGCTGATGCGATTATTATTCCGGTGCAATGCGAATATTTTGCATTGGAGGGATTGGGCAAATTATTGAACACCATAAAAATTATCCAGACCCGATTAAACCCGAAGCTCGAAATAGAAGGCATACTCCTAACGTTGTATGATTCAAGGACAAGCCTCGGTAATCAAGTGGTAGAAGAAGTTCGAACACATTTTTCAAAAATGACGTTCAAAACTATTATCCCGAGAAATGTAAAGTTAAGCGAGTCGCCTAGCTTTGGGTTACCTGTTATAGTTCATGATGCCGAAAGCAAGGGAGCAATAAGTTACCTCAAGCTGGCCCACGAAGTATTGGCTAAAAATGGAAAAGCAAAATGAGCAAGAAAAAAGCATTAGGAAGAGGATTAAGCGCTTTGCTGAGCGACAGCGCAGGCGATGACCGTCTTGAAGTTGACTCACTCCCGACAGGAGGTTCCTCGATGCCTGCCACACACACCACAGTAAGTGGCATGACCGAAATTCCGTTAGAGGAAATTGAAGTTAACCCGTTTCAACCAAGATCACATTTCGATCAGGAATCACTGCAGGAATTGGCGGAATCGATTCACGTTCATGGGATTATTCAGCCTATTACAGTAAGGAAACTTTCTCAGCATCAATACCAATTGATCTCTGGTGAGCGAAGGTTTCAGGCTTCAAAACTAGCGGACCTGAAAACTATTCCTGCTTACATTCGCGCGGCCAATGATCAGCAGATGCTGGAAATGGCGCTGATCGAAAATATTCAACGCGAGAATCTGAATGCAATAGAAATTGCCCTCAGCTATCAGCGCTTGATGTCGGAGTGTAACCTTAAACAAGATGAACTTGGTGAGCGTGTCGGTAAAAACCGAACCACCGTTACGAACTATTTAAGACTTCTCAAACTTCCCCCAGATATTCAAATTGCTGTGCGTGACAACCTCCTATCGATGGGACACGCACGGGCAATAATCAACGTTGAAAATGCTGACCAACAGCTCTATATCTTTAAAAG
>DASQTN010000078.1:0-2211 GCA_035641895.1 Chryseolinea sp.
GTAAAATCCATTGCCGAAAATTCGAGCGACAAAATTTGGTGTGTATGATCAAGCGTGAGCGCCTTTAATGTATGGATACTTTCCGGCAACGCGAGATTCTCATCACCTTCGGAGGAAGATGCGATACTGCTGTTAATCTTCAACGATGTTATAACGGGCTTGGGCCTTGTCGAATTTACTCTGAGTGACAATGGATCAAAAACAGTTAAGCCTTCACTATTGCTGAACACCATCATGCCATCGGAAGTTTGTGTAGATGCCCCGGCAGTTACAGATCTAGAACTTGGCAACCCATCTTCTTTCATAAATCCCAAAACAAATTCCTTTTTAGGGTCATAGACAAATAGTCCTTCAAATGACATGATCCATAATCTGCCTAATCTATCCTCCTCGATATACGTCAAATTTCGGTTGCCGAATATCGGTAGTTTTGTAAAGCTATATTTTCCCCGATTTTTTACTCCTTTGTAAAGGCCAACCTTGGTCGTTACATACAACGTACCATCCAGGGCCTTATGCATCATTTTGCAATATGCATTGGTAATTAGATGTTCAAATTGAAACTTTCCATGTGGAGCTTCTATGTCATAGATTCTATCGAGTCCCTCAAAAGTGCCGATCAGGAATGAGCCATCCTCTTCCGATAAAACCGCTGATATCCCGTTGTGAACCAAAGAGTCGGGGTTATTATTGGCATGTTGGTAGTTAACGATGGAACCTGGTTTTCCGTAGTGCTGAGGGTCTACAATATCCAAACCACCGTTGTACGTGCCGACCCAGAGGCGCCCATCCTTGCCCTCCCAAAGTGACGTTGCAAAATTATCGGCGATGGTGTTATTATTATGCTCATCGTGTTGTATCAATTGGGGACTCAAATTGATTTCTCCGTTGTTCGCGAATGAAAGTCCCGCGACGCCGGCTTGCATTGTCCCAATCCAAATATTTTTCTTGCCAACGAACAGTTCGACAATATTTTCGAAACCCCGTACAGGCGGATTCATTTTTAGAGGCTCAAATTTCAATTTTGAAATGTTACCCGGTTCGTAAACGCTCTTCCAGAGGTTACTTCCATTGGTTCCGACAACCAATTGTGACATACCTTGCGTGTTAACCATCCCAACACCGGTAGAACTCATGCCATCCAGGTAATTGTAAAATACAATGCTTTGTTTTTTTAGCTGAACAAACCCTTTATTAACCGTAGTTGTCCATACATTATTATCCCGGTCGATCATCACCTGGTTCAGCACGTCAGAGGGCAGAGAGTTCGCGTCATTTTTATTATTTCTATAGTTCTTTAAGAGATTGCTTTGTGGATCGTAGTTTGTCAGGCCAAGACCTTGAGAGGTAATCCAAAATCTCCCTTCATGATCATCTGCTATTTCCATTATCCGGGAGTCGATGAACTTCTTTTCAAAATCAAATTGTTGTTGGATTTTTTTTAAGTCCAGACGTTGCACAACCATATAGTTGGCATTGACCTTCACCAGTTCGTCATCGACCCACAACCAAATATGGTTTGGGTGAAGGAAGATCTTTTTTATATCTCTATTTAAGACGGAGCATTCTTCACCGGCGCAACGAGGGCGTGAAAAGAATTTATTTTGCTTGTCGAATACCCATAGTCCGTTTTTTGATCCTAATAAAAGTGAATTTCCTTTCTCGACGATAGCCTGAACTGTATTGTTGTTGTTGAACTGATCATTCTTTTGCACTTGATTTAAATAGGAAACTATTTTCTTGCTGGAGATGTCAAAAGAAGTAAGGCCCTTTCCCGCAGTACCTAACCAAAGAGTATTTTCATCTTCGAACCACAACGTTTCTGTCCTTACTGTTCCTGAAGATATTTTGTATGGGATAAATAAATTTTTGTCCCTGTCAAACCAGGCGACGTAATTGCCAAATGCCACCCAGGGCTTTCCGGAAGGATCAACGGTTAATTGCAAATTCTTAGGGCTGTTAGTGTTCAACGGGAGAATTTCACCTGGACCCGCAAACCGATAATTGGTAAAGTTATAACCATCAAATTTGTACATTCCCGCGCCGCTGGTAATCCATAAAAAACCAAGGCTATCCTGTGCCATGCTTTTAAATGCTCCGCCCGAAAAACCGTGATCTGAGGAATAGTGTTTGAATGTAACCTCCTGGCCATACGCGAGAATGCCCGAAAATGTGCTTAGCATTGTGATAAGAATCCGTAGCCTTTTAAAG
>DASQTN010000079.1:0-5429 GCA_035641895.1 Chryseolinea sp.
TTTGGTAGTTATTTCAACGAACCTTCTATGAAAATCCATTTTCGTCATTTTCTTTTTTGCTTCACCATCTTAGTAACAACGTTTTGTGATGCACAACCAAAATCTAATAAAGCGTGGTCTGCTAAATTTGGAAGTTCGATCAATTGGCAGCGTGTACATTCTTTGGGATACCTTGTGGTTAGCACCAATGATGGTTTGTATGGCGTAAATCCCACCGATGGAAAAATTCTTTGGGAGAACAAGGGTTTCGCTGCCGTCAATAGTGCTAACTATAATGAAATCCCAGGCACGGAATTTATTACAATCGCATATGCTAATTCGGCGGAACAAAAGATCCCCATGCAAGCCATTATAGAAGTAGCAGGAGGAAAAGTTTTGTTCGACTCGCAAAAAGAAAAGATTGGCGTTTTGAGCCGTCACGTGTTGCCTGCCTCATCCAGACTTTTGGTCATTGGCGCAAAGCCTAACACTCTAATGGCATCGGTTTTTATGTATGATATTAGTTCCGGCAAACAGTTATGGGCTAATGAAGAACTTTTTAAAAGCGAAGGCGGAGAAGCAAAAGGATTTTTGGGAAAACTTCAGGCGATGGGTCAACAGCTTAGTAATTTGCAGGGGCTAACCAGTGAACCGCTCGAGGTTGATGCAACCAGTCTTGTCATCACCCATCCAAATTATGTAATGCGATTAAATTCCGCGACAGGCGAAGTTGTTTGGAAAAACAATATTGAATCCTCTATAAAAGCAAAAATTTATTTTTCTCCCCACAAGAAAAACGTGATCTATGTTGGTACCGAAATAGAATCAGCTTCCGGTTCCGGGTTTACATCCTCGTCAGGTAATCAAAACCAACCACAAAAGTATTACTACAATCTTTATTACGCATTTGACATTAATTCCGGAAAACCTGGATGGAAACAACCGGCAAAGGAGAATGACATGCTCAATGAGGTAATCGTTTCGGAAAAAGGTTTGATTGTCTGTCCGCGTTCTTCTCAGAAACCTACCATAAATCTCGTCGATTATGAAAGCGGTCAAATGGTCTGGGGCAATAAGGGAAAAGGCATTAAAGCACAAGGCAGCGTTGTTAGTTATATTGTTACCGATAAAGGAATATTGTTAACAACTGCCTTTGACAATGCGTGGAATAATAAAGCAGAAGAATATTACCTGAACATTCTTGATCCGGTTTCCGGAAAATTGAAATTCGAAAAGGCCGTTAAGTTGAAAGGCGATCTAGTGCGGACGGAACTCGTACCAAAGGGTCTGTTGTTCGTTACAACCAAGGAAATAAATATTCTGGATCTGTCAAGTGGTTCTCTTGTTTGGGCAAATTCCATCGAAGCAGGATCCTCCATGTCACAAAACAAAATCCGACCATTTCCAACAGCCGATAATGGCGCGGGAAAACTTTATGTTTACTCCCCTAAAGAAAAGGGGCTAATGGAAGTTGATAAGAAATCAGGTTCTTTCAAAAAGATCACCACCGCAGAAGTGGAGTTTCAGGGAAAAGAAATGCCGCAGGCTATCGATGTAGTTTCTGATGGACTTGTTCTGTACTCAGAGCAAAATATTATGAAATTCGGATTTGACGGTTTGCCAAAGTATCAAAAATATTATACTGCGCCACGCGAGCCAGCGTTAGTCCGAGCTTTACTGATTGCGCAGGCTGTACGCGCAGCTTATATCGGCGCCGCCGCTAGCACGTATTCAGCAGCTTTTGCCCAGGCCGCACAGCAGTCGAATGATCCGGCAGGGAAAGCTCTAGGCCAAGGGTTATCGGATGCTTATGGCGAATTAGGTGAAGCAGGCTTCGCATATTCCTCACAGGCGATGAAAGCGTTCAATGCCCGATTCAAAGCGTCAAAAAATACACCTGATTTTGTGATGATGATGACTACCAAAGAAAAAAAGGGCTATCAACTTGTTCAAGTGAGCAAGTCCACTGGAGAAGTGATGAATGCCGTGGACATCAAAAATGACAAAGAGCCGGAATACGACGTTGATCAGATTTATAATTTTGTGTATTACCGTCCCTCTTCACCTGAACTGGTATGCTTTAAACTTTGATGTGATCAGGCAATTTTTTAACGTCCTTTGTTGCTGGCACGGGCTGCTAGATACAAGATTGTAAGCACGATTAGGATAATATGGTGCCTGGAAAGAAAATAACGTTCTGACGCGCCAGGCCTTCCAGCCTTCCAATTAAGTCAATTGATGCTGCCGAGATGGTCGATCCCCTAGAGGCCTTGTAACGCCGGATTGGAGACTCATAGTGTCCGCCCGCGGACGTAAATGTTCGTTTATGTGGCTATGTTTCTGGCGAAAACACCAATTTAGGCCATCCCAGTGGTGGCATTGTTTTGGACCCAGTGCGTGCAAACCCATAGCACCATGCTCAAAAATTATTGCAAGATCGCCTTTAGAAATCTTGCCCGAACGAAACTCTATTCATTCATCAATATCTTTGGCCTTTCTCTCGGCATCGCCTGTTGCCTGTTGTTGTCACTGTATGTCCAGGACGAATTCAGTTACGACCGGCATCACCAACGATTGAATGACCTCTACCGCATAGGCACTCAGTTCGAAAGCGACCTCGTCGGGTTCGACAAGCTCGGCTCGGTGTCACCTCCGATAACCATGACGTTAAAAGACGAACTGGCGGAAGTTGAGGCGGCCGCACGTGTCATTGCATCCTTCAGCGGGGAAAATCTCATTCAGTATGAGGACAAGAAATTTTTTGAATCCAACGCATATACTGCTGACTCAACGCTTTTCGATGTGCTCACCTACGAATTCACGGAAGGTAATCCAAAGAAAGCACTGACTGATGCCAATACCGTGGTCATCTCCGAAGCGCTGTCAAAGAAACTTTTTGGTAACGAGCCTGCACTGAACAACAGCATCTTAATCAATCTGGGCGATGAGCCTGTTAACTTCAAAATAACAGGCGTTTATAAACAGAACAACAGCTTTCTCAATGCCAGCTTTATTACGTCCATTATGAGTGAGGGATTGGGCCAATACATCCGCGAAAATGAAAACGCCGCCAACGAATGGGCTGGACAAAATTTTGTTCAGGGATACCTGAAACTTTCTCCGCAGCATTCTGAGGTGTCGATCGAAAAGAAAATCAACGAAGTGCTTGTTAAATATGGTTCGGAGGATATGAAAGCATTAGGGATAAGCAAGACGCTCTTTCTTGAACCCGTCGGCGATCTCTATCTAAAATCTGAAATTGACAAAACCAAGCGGATAACATATATCTATATTATCGTATCCATTGCAATATTCATCCTCGTGCTCGCATGTATTAATTTCATGAATCTTTCGACAGCAAAGGCAGTGAAACGGGCATCGGAGATCGGCATTCGAAAAGCTTTGGGTGCGTTTCGTAGCAGCCTCATGTGGCAGATCCTTGGAGAGGCGATCATCATTGTAATTATCGCTGTCGTTATCAGCACGATTCTCGTTCAGGTAGCGCTTCCTGCGTTCAATCAACTAGCAGGTAAAGACATCAGTTTCAACCGAAATAATATTGCGTATTTCGGAACGGCATTACTTGTACTAACCATCATTACAGGGTTTATTGCAGGTAGCTATCCAGCTTTTTATATGTCGTCGTTCAAACCGGCCGAGGTATTGAAAGGCAAATTCTCATTAGGCAGTGCGTCAGGAAAACTCCGTCAGGGGCTTGTCGTCTTACAATTTGTAGTTGCAATAGTCTTGGTGTGTGGGATGTTTGTGATTTCCAAGCAGCTTTCTTTTATGAAAGAAAAGGACCTCGGATTTAATCCTTCCGCGAAAATCATAGTACCGCTTCGAACTGCGGACGCCAAACAAAACTATACCTCACTAAAAAGTGAGCTTGAGCACCTGAGCTCAGTCAACGAAGTGTCTGCGGCTGTCTTTCCTCCAGGTACGCAGGTTTTTAATGATATGGCCTTCTACCGTGAGGGCGGCAGCATGGACAACGCTATCCTCAATCGTCGAAACACCATCGACGCCGGATACATGGAACTGCTTGGGATCAAACTGATCGCGGGACGTACTTTCACCGACAACCGGGATGCTGAATCTGATGGCAAGCTGATTATTAACCGGGCTTCAGCCAATAAATTTGGAGTAGCTCCTGACAGTATCGTCGGTGAAAGACTTCACTTCGACTGGCAGGGACAGCACTATTCTTTTGAAGTAATTGGTGTGATGGAGGATTATAATCAAACCTCTTTGAAGGATCCCATTCTGCCACTGATGTTCGACATTCCAGATACAACTAACCGATACAACTTTATAATTGCTTCCGTGAATCCTGCAAATTTTTCCGAGACAGTTGCGAGTATCGAAAATGTTTGGAAATCACAAGTCGCGGATGCACCATTTGAATATAGCTTCCTCGATGATAACCTCGAGAAACTGTACAACGAAGATCAACGGATCTCGAAAATCATTACTTCATTTTCTGTAATTGCCATGATCATCTGCAGTCTTGGCTTATACGGATTATCATCCTTCATGGCCGAACGGCGATTGAAAGAGATAGGTGTTCGTAAGGTCATGGGTGCTAGTGTCTCACAAATTATGGCCATGATGTCCAAGGAGTTTGTCAAGCTGGTGCTATTTGCCTTCATAGTAGCTGTACCGTTGGCCTGGTATGCGATGGAGAAATGGCTGGAAGGTTTTGAATACAAAACGCCTTTGAATATCGCGCCTTTTGTGTATGCGGGGCTGGCAGCGCTGGTAATTGCGTTGCTAACGATCAGCTACGAGTCATTAAAAGCAGCGAATATGGATCCTGCGAAAACGTTGCGAAATGAGTAGGTTGGTTGTCACAAATCAAAACAAGTAATTCAATCTGAGGTCCATTTGTTCTGCAACAGCCAGGTGTGCTTTCAATGAAAAACCCAATTCTACATGGTTGGTCAATCGATACGTCAATGCATAACGCTGAAATATGCTGTTGGGTGTAGGATATTTTTTATACAGGTAAAAACCAATTGCCTGTGAAAAATCAAATTTTCCAAAAATAAAATGATGTCTTAATAAAGCAGAGAGGATGTAATGGTCAACATCTTCAGACTGCTTGCTGCGTTCTTTTAGTGACCAGTCTTGTACGAATTCGATACCCATTCCTATTCCGTGCATCCGGGCGAAAGGTCTATAGAATCCTCCGGACAGACCCAGTATCGGTTTTCTCAAATCATCCAGTGGTGAAACCTTACCGGTCGTAAAAAATAATCCAGCATAGTATTGCATCGCGTTTTTTAAAGCAGAGTATTTTTCTTTAGCCGCCAGGTCGATGCGGCCGATGCTATATTCGGCGCCAACACTTACCGCTGTAAAATTCATACCAAGGTTCGGCTGTCGCATGCCGCCATTCGATATGTGATAATATGCACCGGACAACCGAACTCCGAAATTTTTGCTTA
>DASQTN010000080.1:0-2748 GCA_035641895.1 Chryseolinea sp.
TCGCCGGACTATTTCCTGCAGTCGTACTGTCGAGGTTTCAACCCGTGACTGTGCTGAAGAATTTAAATAATCTAAAACTTTTTTCAAAGATGACCTTGCGGAAGGTGTTGCTGGTTTCCCAGTTCACGCTTTCGCTTTTCTTCATTCTTACGTTGCTCGTGATCTACAACCAGCTTACCCTGTTTGTCCACCAGGATCACGGATTCAATATGCGCAGCAACATACTTGTTCGCCTCAATAACACTTCTTACCAGTCTTTGAAGACGGAGTTGTCGAGATACAACAACATAACGTCAGTATCAGCAGCCTCGCACATACCGGCTGCAGGAACTACTCATGGAATGGGATTAAAAAAGAACCTGGAAGATCCGGAATGGACTAACCTCAATTATTTTCTCGTGGACGAAAACTACCTGGACAATATGGATGTGGAGATCTTAGCTGGTAGTTTTTTTGTCGATAAAAATGGCGAGTCAAACAAGAATTTTATTGTCATCAATCAGCAAGCGGTAGAGAAATTTCATTTTGACTCTGATTTGGATGCCTTAAACCAGGAAGTAATTGTCCAGCACGATTCGTCGAGACGAACGATTATCGGCGTTGTGAAAGATTATAATCACAATGATTTATTTCAGGGGATTAAGCCTATGGCGCTGATGTATGATCCTGAACAATTTAATCTATTACAGGTGGCGTATGCTGGAACCTACGACAATGCTGTTAAGACGATAGAAAAAGCGTGGGCGACGGTCAACCCGGGATTAAGAATAGACTATAAAGAAGTTGAATCTGAAATTAACCAGTATTATGAAATTTTTTTCGGTGACCTTGTAAGAGTGCTTGGATTCATTTCGATACTGGCAATTGTAATATCGTGTCTGGGGTTGCTAGGCATGGCCACGTACACTACAGAAACAAGAATCAAAGAAATTTCCATTCGAAAAGTGCTGGGCTCCAGCAATGGGGCGTTGATAATGCTTTTATCGAAAGGTTTTTTGACGATGCTTGCGCTAGCAATTGTATTGGGTGTTCCTGCAGCATACTTTGCTAATAACATTTGGCTCAATATGATTGCTTATCATACTTCGCTTGACTTGACGGCAATTAGTATTGGAGTCTTTATCTTGATTTTGTTTGGCGTGCTTACCATCGGCTCACAAACTGTCCGGGCCACATTTGTAAAGCCCGTAGAGAATTTGAAGAGTGAGTAGTCCACCAACCAGCCATTTCCTTCTTTTTTACTCAGACATCCGTTAACTTTAGTATCTAAAATTTTTATGGATACTTTATATCAACTTGATGTTCGCAAAGACACTTTGACTGAGCCAGAAAAAGACTTCCTGGATCGAAATGGATATCTTAATCTTGGCCAATTGCTGTCGGCTGCTCAGGTAAAAAGAGTCAACGATAAAATTGATGAACTGATGGACACGGAGGGTGACAAGGCGGGATCGGAGTTGTTAGACTCCCCTTACATCAGACACCCAAAAGAAGCAGGTGCTGATCGTCTGGCTGATCTTGTAAACAAGGGTGAAGTGTTCGATATCTTTTATACGCATCCACGCGTGCTTGCCGCAATAGCCCAGGTGTTAGGGCCATCCATAAAACTTTCTTCCTTGAATTATCGCGCCGCCAAACCTGGCATGGGTTTACAAAAACTACACGTCGACTGGCACGAAGCGGTCGCCCCTGGACAATACACAGTGTGCAATTCCATCTGGCTGCTCGATGACTTTTCGAAAAAAAACGGAGCAACGCGTATCGTTCCGGGAAGTCATCACTCCGGTGAGTTGCCTCAGAATGTTTTGTCCGACGCGGAAGCACCACATCCCGACGAAGTGATCATCGAAGCGCCGGCGGGCTCAGTATTCATTTTTAATTCTCATGCATGGCATGGGGGAACTACAAATCATACCGACAAAAGCAGGCGATCCATTCACAGTTATTTTTGCCGGTCGGATCAACCACAGCAAGTTGATCAGTCACGTTATATCAAAAATGAAACCTTGAACCGGTTGTCGCCGGCGGCTGTGCAAATTTTGGGTTTGAACCAGAAGTAAGACGTGAGCCGATTACAAAAAAAAGGGAGCAAACCGTGTATAGCTCGCCGCCGTTTCCTTTTTTTCTGAATTATTTTCGATTAAATCAAACCCGATCTCTTTCTTAGACCGCTAATTGTTAGAATGTAATCCTATTTTGTTTCCCTCTGTGTCGATGAACATTGCAAAGAAGCCCATTTCAGGTCCGATCTCGGTTTTAGGCACAACTATTTTTCCGCCGTTAGATTTAATTTTGTTTGCAACAACTTGTAAGTCGTTTCCCGCATTTAGATAGACCATTGTGCCTTCAGCAGATGGTTTATATTCGCTGCCATTAATTAGTTGTACAAAAACGCCTTCACCATCATTGGGAAATAAACCCATCTTAACTCCATCCATTTCAAGCTCTTCAATACTAATGCCCAAAATGGCTTTATAAAATGCTACTGCTCTTAAAAAGTCAGTGGTAGGGATTTCAATAATTGAAACTAGATTTTTCATGTCATTCTGATTTTATGGTTCACCTTTTTTGTTTTAATGTTTAAAATCATTCCATTTGAGTCGTGATAAAACGATCCAAAAGAATTTCCCAGGGGCGGTTAGTGCCTCTCGTTTTGTCTCTTAAATTGATAATGCAGATTTACAGCACGCAATGCGTTTGAAATTGTAAAATCGCGACAGCTTAATCTTTTTTGTAAAAAAGTGAAGA
>DASQTN010000081.1:0-4426 GCA_035641895.1 Chryseolinea sp.
GTTTTTGTTTTGCGACAATGAAATGCCAGGTATCAGGCACCATATAAGAATAACGATAAGTTTCATAGAGACATTGGTTTTGGGTAAGGGAATAATCTAAAAATAACTCCGCAATCTAATTATAGCAATGAGTATTTTACATTGCTATTTTTTCCGCGGTTAATCCAATTCTTTCGTTATTTATTTGACAACCCGACTCGATCTCCAAAGGCTTCTACTTTGTGGTGTACACAGTGATATTTCATTATACCTGTTAGCTGCCGTTCAAAGGGGTTCGTCAGCCGCTTATCCCACGCTCAAAATAAAAGACGGCTCGCTTAGATTTCGTAGCGGTCAACATTGCAATTGATTGTGCATATCTTTAATTTATGGATGGTTAAATTCTTTATGAAAAAGATTGTCATACTATTCTTTCTTTGTTACACAGGATTGCTCGGTACGATTCAAGGGCAGATAATCAGTGATTCTTTGTTGATTGATGGGAACTACCGGTCTTTTGTTTTTAAAAAAACTCCATCGCTGGAAAAAGGAAGTAGCCTGGTTTTCGTGCTTCACGGCTCTGGCGGAAATGCTAAGGACTTAATGGACAGAACAGCGACACTATTGCAGAAGACATCGAACGAAAATGTTTTATTCGTATATCCTAATGGTTATAAAAAATATTGGAATGAATGCCGTAAGATGGCAAGTTCACTGGCAAACAAAGAAAATATCAATGAAGAAGGGTTCTTCGATGCAATGATCAATTATTTTAAAAAACAATACAACATTGATACAAAAAAAGTATTTGCTGTCGGGACTTCAGGAGGCGGTCATATGTGTTATAAGTTGGCGATAACAATGCCCGAAAAATTTAAAGGAGTTACAGCCATTATCGCTAACCTTCCAGCCGAAGAAAATATGGACTGTAGTAATGCGAACGTTCCTATATCAGTTATGATTGCGAATGGAACAGCAGACGCGACTAATCCGTATGAAGGGGGTATGATGCAGGGAGGGAGCTTTATTATGGGCACCGTCCGGTCTACCGACAATACCTTTCATTATTGGTCTAAGCTTGCAGGATATCAAGCCGAACCAATAAAGCAATCGCTGCCGGACAACGATCCGGCTGACGGCAAAATAATCGAACGTTATACGTTTGATTCGAAAGGTAAGCCTGAAGTAGTGCTGCTGAAAATTATTGGGGGCAAGCATGACTATCCTAATGATATTGACATTCATGTAGAGGCTTGGGAGTTTTTTAAAAGACAGCTAAGTCGATAACCGGATCGGCCTTTGATCATTCGGTGCGTTTAATATTCCTTTAACCGAACCTGAAATTCACTATGATGCGCTGGAAAACTTTTGCCAAAGTGATTCGTTAATGGCCCTATAAAGCCAATGAATTACCAACAAATATCACCGCCGCCGTACCTCAAAGAATATGTGAGATATTTTTGGGTACTGGAAAGTGATAACGACAACCTGCTTAAAAGAAAATTATTACCGTTAGCTGATGGTTGCCCTGGTATTATATTCCAGCATTCCAGCATGGGCTCATTGTTTAGTCCTGAGCATCAGCACCTGCCCGAGATTTTTCTTTATGGTCAAACGGTTAAGCCAACTGAATTGATCTTGCGTGGAAAATTTAAAACGACTGGTGTCTGTTTTTACCCGTATGCGTTGAAAACAATCTTTGGATTCAATGCGAATGAACTCACTGAGTCATGCGTGGATTTAGCATTGTTGATGAAAGACTTTATAGAGCCCTTAACAAATACCGACTCGGTCGTAAGCCAATTAGAAATATTTTGTACACACCTTTATCGTCAGGTCCAAAAGCGAAGTTATCATCTTGATTATGCAACCGCATACGCCCTCGCGGAAATTATTCAATCCAAGGGAAATCTTCCATTAAAGACTTTACAAAAAAAAATTAAGTTATCAGAACGGGGTTTTGAACGAAGGTTCAGCGCGCATGTAGGTATTTCCCCGAAACTTTTTTCAAGGATTTGCAAATTTCAGGCTGCCCTTAGTCAGCTGAAAACTAATAATTACTCCAATCTTTCCGACGTTGCTTTTGATAATGGCTACGCGGATCAATCTCACTTCATCAGAAGTTTTAAAGAATTTGCTGGAATTTCGCCGCATCAGTTCCACAGGCATGAGCGAAAGATCACCGAAAATTTTTCAGTTATCTGAACAGCTGTCGGTTTTGTTCTATTTTTAAAATAAACGCCACAATAGTTTCGACCTAAGAAATAAAGCAAAACTATGAGGCTAATAATTTTTGGTTCAACAGGAAGTGTAGGTCGTCTGTTGGTAGAACAAGCACTTCAAGATAATCATCTCGTCACTGCATTTCTGCGCGATCCACGTAAACTTGCCATCACCCATTCAAACCTCACAGTTGTTCAAGGCGACGTGTTGGATTACAAATCAGTTGAAAAGGGCATTGAAAATCAAGAAGTCGTAATCTGTGCGCTAGGCGCAGGCGCTAAGGGGAACGTGCGCGCATCAGGCACAAAAAACATAATTCATGGCATGGAAAAGAAGGGAGTAAAGCGGTTGATTTGTCAATCAACACTCGGCATAGGCGACAGCCGAGGCAATCTTAATTTTTTCTGGAAGTACATCATGTTCGGAATGCTTTTGAAACAGGCATATAAGGATCATGAGCTCCAGGAAAAATATGTTACGGAGAGTAAGCTTGATTGGATCATCGTTCGGCCGGCAGCATTTACGGATGGCCCGAGGACGGGGAGCTATAGACATGGGTTTGGACCAAATGAGCCCGGTTTGACACTCAAAATTTCGCGCGCAGACGTCGCCGACTTTATACTGCAGCAGGTACGCAACGATACTTATTTACGGAAAACTGCGGCCCAGTCTTATTGAATTTTTCATTTCGCAAAAAAATTATCACAAACGATAAGTTTTTTTTTAATCGAAGACCTCAAATCCAATCAGCTAAAACGTTAGCGTAAATTCTGGTTATGTTTTTTCACATGACTTGAAATTATACTGTCCTGTTTTTCATAATACAATGTGTATCTTATGACGCTTGCCTTGAATGAGTGCGCTAACTGTTGCATTTATCAATGCAAATCAAAACGACTAAACTTACCATATGGGCAGCATAAAAACCAAGAACATTGTATTCGTCACCGGAGCATTTGTAAACAGCAGTTCATGGGACGAATGGCAAAAGTATTTTCAATCGAAAGGCTATACGACCATTGCTCCACCGTGGCCTTTCAAAAAAGGCACTTCTGATGAACTGCGAAAACGACAGCCACAAGATACCGACTTAGCAGCCTTAACACTGACGGAAGTTATTGACAGTTATATAAAGGTGGTAAAAAGCTTTCCCGAAAAACCTATCGTCATTGGCCATTCGCTAGGCGGTTTGATGACCCAAATCATCGTCAATCGTGATTTAGCGGCAGCCGGTGTTGCAATCCATCCCGTTCCACCGCTTGGAGTTTTCCCTTATGAGTTCTCCTTTTTGAAAGCTGGGTGGAAAGCCCTTGGACTGTTTTCCTCTTTAAAAAAGACTTATTTAATGTCATTACCTGACTGGCAATATGCTTTCGTAAATGGTATGGCCTTAGACGTACAACAAGAATCTTACGAAAAGTATACGATCCCAGAATCTAAAACGGTGGCCCGAGGTGGATTGACGAGTGCTGCCAAAGTAGATTTCAAAAAATCTCATCCACCGTTACTGATAACTTCCGGCAGTGAAGACACCATTATTCCTGCGCACCTTAACATTCGCAATTATAAGCGCTATGTGAAGAATGGCTCCGTATTAGATTACAAAGAGTTCAAAGGCCGGAATCACTTTGTGTTAGGACAACCAACGTGGAAGGACGACGCAGATTACATTTTGGAATGGCTTGATCGATTGTAGGTTCTTAATTGGATTTTAGATTTAGCGCCTAATCATCAATATAAAAACTCCCCACGGTTGTCAAATTTCCCCTGGGTCTTTTGCACAGGTCAATACATTACCCTTGTTGGGTCGTTTTATACTGTACAAACAACACGGCCTTAAGCAGTCATACTATGCGTGAATATTTGCTCCCGCTAAAGACAACCATCGTGATCCCATGTCAGGAGGCTCCTAGGGAGCCATCTATTAAGGAGCTATCTCGTGCTATAAGCATGAGGCTCCTATGGAGCCAGGATCAACAACATTTTTATCCATCAAATCCGATAAAGATCGCATCGAAATCTGGCTCCGTAGGAGCCTTCTGTTTCTAAAACGCAATTAGCTGGGTCCGTTTAGGCTCCGTAGGAGCCTCCTAAAAGACCCCCATTTCACCGAATAAATATTTTTCTTCAAATGGGATTTAAATTTTTTCAGAATTCGAAGTATTCGATTTTGAACTGCTATAAGCACGAGGCTGCGGTGGAGTGATTAAAAAAAGGTCGGCCA
>DASQTN010000082.1:0-5312 GCA_035641895.1 Chryseolinea sp.
TGCTGAAAGGGTGTCAGTACGATCATACCTTAGGAAAACTCATTTACTTTTTTCCAGGTTCACTTCGTCGGCGACTTTATCAATCCTCAGTCCTTGAAATACTGGATGTCTTACGCTGCCATCTTCTGTCATCTCTGTAAACTTGATATTGCAAACCAGGACAGGATCGACCCAGGTAATGTCCGGAGTTGCCTTGATGGGAACGTCCAGTGGTGATGTTTTGCGAACAATTTTTTTAAGCTTTACATGGAGGTCTTTGAGACTTTTGTCAGTAAAACCGGTTCCTACATTTCCAATAGAAACAAGTTTTCCTCGTTTCTTAACAGCCAGAAGCAGAGACCCAAATGAACTTCGCGCACCCTTTGGCTCGGTGAATCCAACGATAATAGCTTCTTGTCCTTGTACATTTTTTATCTTCAGCCAGTCCGTTGTACGTTTTCCAATCAGATACTTACTTTCTTTTCTCTTGGCGATCATGCCCTCAAGATTCATCTTCTTCATCTCCCTGAAAAGTGACTTACCTTCGGTGTCGACGTGATCACAAAATAGAATAACATTTGATTTAGGTAGGATCTTTTTTAAGAGATCTTTACGTTCGATCAACGAAAGACCAGTAAGGGATTTTCCGTCGCGTTGCAGGATGTCGAATACATAATATTGAATTATGTAGCTGTCGTTGCTCCGGTAATTTTGAAGCTTCTGAAAGTTTGGTTTCCCCTTTTCATCAAACACTACGATCTCGCCATCAAGAACAACATTTTTCTTAATCGATTTCAAAGCCTCGAACACTTTAGGATAGGCTTTGTCGAAGGTAAGTCCGTTCCGCGAGTACAGCTTCACATCTCCTTTATTGACCTCCGCTATCGCCCGATAGCCGTCCCATTTGATCTCAAAAACCCATGCCGGATCATCAAACGCCGGTCGGTCCGTTAACTGCGCCATCATTGGAGTTATAAAAGAGGTGAGCTTCCGACTCCCTTCGATCTTGACATATTTCATAATTTGAAAATAGTAAAAATGAATCTATTCTTAACATGCGCGAGCTTGGCATGTTTCTCATGAGGGATGTTTCTGTGTGGATCCTGCTTTTCCATGGCTTGGCAACACCATAAAATCCGGAGGCGAAAAAATTGATTTGATCGATCCTTCCTAAGTATCGTTGATTGCGTCAAGCGGGCCAAACTGGAATTCTGAGATAAAAAAAATTTAGGCTAAGTCGTATTATGGTTCCTTAGAAAAGCTTGGAGAATATCAGCATTCCTTAGATCACGAGCCCTTTTAGTGGCGGAGGAATGTATATCGTCAGTGTATGTTGCTCAATCCATGAATTAACGGAAGCAAGCCCAGGGAAGTGTACC
Organism: Chryseolinea sp.; assembly: GCA_035641895.1. GTDB lineage: Bacteria > Bacteroidota > Bacteroidia > Cytophagales > Cyclobacteriaceae > Chryseolinea. The sequence goes on from DASQTN010000082.1 coordinate 1,359, forward strand.
ACTAGTAACAAATGGTGGCGAGGAACACCTAAAGCTATGAAGATATGAACTTTGGCTGTTCCGAATTGATTTATAATTGTTTTAGAAGGATGTTAAGTTCTTCTCTTGATTTTCCGAGCTTCGCCTGAAGATTAGTCATCATTACATCCTTCATTCCATAGTCATAATAAAAATCACCACTATCAAGATGAGGGAACATTAGTTTCAATTTAGCTTTTTGCCTTCTCCAATTTAGATCGGGAGTTTGTATGGAAATCATATTAAAAAATATGTCTTAGTTGCGTGAGAGATGACTAAGGTTTTTTGAAATAATCAAAGGGAACAGGAATCTTCCACTTTGTTAAGTAACAAATGTATACGGATACTGAAGTTCCGCATACAATTGAGTTACAACGAATAGTACCTTGTAATTAATTCAGATCGGATTTGTCTCTCGCTGCTTCAGCTTTTTCTGCCTGCTTGTCCGCTTTCCTGCGTTGCTTTTGAGCCTTCTTTTCTGATTTTACTGCATTATCGGACTGCTTAGCTGCATCGGAAGCCTCGTCTTGGATGCGGTCTGCCTCTTTACTTTTGGCTTTTGCGTCAGATTGTTCTGTTTTTGCGTCACTCATTTTCTCCACGTCCTGTGATTTTTGAGTTTGCACCTGGTCTTTTTTATATGCAGCCTGTGCGCTGTCCATTTGTTCGTACTCACTCTTTGTTATTGGAGGAAGTTGTTGAGCGTATAATTCACTGATAAAGATCGATGCTGCGCTTAAAGTAATTGTAGAAAGAATTGTTTTGTATGTCATAGATTTTAATTATTTACTCGTTAAAGAAGATATTGTTGGAAACCTCAACCTCGGTTGGAATCGATAAGATTGATTTTTGGATCTTATATATAAAGGTAGCGTTCCACAAGATGTGAAGTGTTACACCGAAGTTTTTATATCTTACACTATTCACTGATATTACTATCTATCTATCTATCTATCTACGTGAACACGACTCTTGCAAGAACTAGAATGCCTTTGAATTTGTTGAAAGCTCACTATAAGTAAGTATGAAGCTATATATTAAGTTCATGGTAAGTCTTCGTTGTAAAATGGTTGTTAAAGCGGAACTTAACAAACTAGGACTTCGCTACATAGCTGTTGAACTCGGCATGATTGAAATTCGCGAAGATATTACAGAACGACAGCGTGAGGAGCTTAAAGAAAACTTACTTAAGTCTGGCTTAGTGCTATTAGACGATAAGAGAAGTATTCTGATAGAAAGAATTAAAAATGTCGTTGTCGAAATGATTAATTATTCAGAAGACGTATCCAAAATCAGTTATTCAGATCATATTAGCGCGAAACTAGATTGCGATTATACTTATCTATCCAACATCTTTTCAGAAGTAAAAGGCATAACTATTCAGCAATTCATTATCATTAATAAAATTGAAAGAGTAAAAGAGTTGCTACTGTATGATGAGGTCAACCTGACTGAAATTGCTTACAAGCTTCATTACAGTAGTGTAGGTCATCTTTCCAACCAGTTTAAAAAAGTCACTGGTCTGTCTCCCTCATTTTTTAAGAAACTAGCGCAAAAGCGCAAGGAGAGTTTGGAAAACCTGTGATATATATAAACATGTTTTGATGCGATGTAACACCTAAGTGTTTAATAGGTTCACCTTTGCGAGCGTACTAGAGTTTTGTTACTGTAGGTAAGGTCTAAGCTGTTGATTTACCGTTCCAAACTTGAATACCTCATTTAATACTTTAGGTCTATCTATTATGAAAAAAAATAAACCAAACGTTAACGATTACTCCGACAATGAAGCGCGTATTTTGGAATTGGAGAAATCAAAAGTGCACATCGTTGTTGAAATACTAGAGTACGTGCCTCATGCTGTAGTCAACAAAACTATCATAAGTAAAACGACAGGTAATATCTGCGTTTCGTCATTTGATGCCGGTGAAGAATTAAAAGAAAAAATTTCTCCATTTGATAACTATATACAGATCATTGACGGAACGGCTGAGGTTGGCATTAATGATAAAAGTTACAAGCTCAGATTGGGAGAGGGAATCGTTATCCCGGCCCATACATCACACCGTTTTAATGCCAATGAGCAGTTCAAAATGATTTCTACTACCATTAAAAGCGGTTACGAGGATTAACCGGAAAATTTTCAAATTTTCAATAAATAAGACTCGGATCTTCCAGGGGCAATTGTCAGGTGGCCATACGCCGAATACTTCTGTGTGTTCAAATATTTCATAAAATAAGACAACTGTCAGCCTACGCAACAGAGAGATTATGAAAAGTTATTAAGTATCTTTGAACAACTACAGTTAAACTGACATGTGGTTAAAAGAAACATACTCTCGCTTCTTTAAAGATCTGCAGGCAAAACCATTCGAATTGCAAGTGTGGGTGGTCGTCACGGCTATCGCGGGGCTTCGAACATTTAAATCCGTTGTACAAGATGTTACCGGCGATACGATCAATACAAGTGGTTTATTAATCGATTTATCAATCCTTCTGATTTTTTGTGGTTTGTGCCTACTCATTTATTTTAGGAAAATTCCACGTATACCCCTGATTGTAGGGGTGGCTCTCCTCATGCTTTTGATTTGCAGCTACGTTCAATTTGGTGGTGTGATGGGTTCGACTGAATATAATATGATGGGACTGGGGGTGCTTTTCGCACTGGCATACGATAGAAAGGATCTCGCATTAATCATGATTTTATATGGAGTAATGATCCTGGTGGCTAACGTCGACCTTCGCTTCAACGGATGGTTAACAAGAACTTTTTTTAAGGACTATTCCACCGGGCTCGATAATTATCTCACAACGTTGTCGACGGTAGTGCTTATTATTCTATATTTTAAGAAGGCGCTTATTTTGGAGAGCAATCGGATCACTGAATTGCGGCAAAAGCTCAGTGATCAAATTAAAATAATCGGATCCCAAAAGAAGCAGCTAGAGGAAAAGAAACAATTTCTGTACACTGTAAATGCAAGGCTAGAGGAAGAGATTCGAAATCACTCAGACGAGATTGTTCGACAAAACAGGGCAATGAAAGATTACATTTGGCTTTCAACGGAATCCATTCAAATGCCACTGCAAAGAATCAGTAGCAGCGCGACCGAACTCAGCGAACATAATGTTTTGGAAACCAAACTGAAGCAACAGGTTACTGAACTAAACGTGGTGGTTGAAAATCTTAAACATGACCTAGTACACCATCATGGCACCCGTGAATAGCATGGAAATTATTCAACGTTTTGAGTCCAAGGTTTTCCGCTATGGAATAATTCTGGCGATTATTTTTCGCGTGGTCAGGCTGGTGCACGAGTTTTTAATCGATTCACCGCTGCCTGTGCTTCTGCTGGGTGCCTTTAACTTAATTCTATTTGGCGCAGTGTTTCTTTTTTACCGTAAGCATTTTCAAATTTCCTACATTATATTTTTTTTTCAAATCCTGCTTACCTCAATCCTTACTTGGAATAATGCCGGTGGATGGAATGGTTCCGTCCCTTATATTTTATTCCTTGCACTTATAGGTGTCGTAGTGACATCACACGGACTTCTTCAGATTTTTATTTTATTTATCTACGGTGTAGCAATATTTTACCTCAGTTTTGGAACTGTCCTGAGCTCATTTTCACCGGTTAATTCTAATTATTCATTGTTATCGCGCGAATTTGATTTCATGGTCAATACGGCCATCCTTATCCTACTTACATTTTACCTTAAAGAAAATTTTGTTTCGTACAGGGAATCCGTTGAATTAACAAATGAACGTCTTAAGAATTCTTCAGAAAAACTGCTCGACCAGACTCAGCAGCTCTTCCAGCAACAAGTAGAACTTGACATCCTGCGCAGTAACCTGGAAAAAATAATCTCAAGAAAAGTCAATGAGTCACAAAACAAAGCGGAAATATTGAAGGAATATTCATTCGTGAATTCCCACCATGT
>DASQTN010000083.1:0-4782 GCA_035641895.1 Chryseolinea sp.
TTCTTTTTGCTCCAAAAGGATTGGAAGATTGGTACTTCTTCCCAAATTTAATGATGAGGGGAACTCTTGTACCGCGATCATAAATTTCTCGTTTAACAAACGGTAACCCATCGCCATGATCTGAAAAGAAAAAAACTATCGTGTTGTCGGAAAGTCCATCTTCTTCCAGCTGTTTTAGAATTTCCCCTGCTTGTTGATCCATTACCATCACGTTCGACAAATGTCTTGCAATGTCGTTTCTAACTTCAGGAACATCGGGATAGTAAGGAGGCACTTCAACATTTTTTGGATCTACCAACAACGGCTCACGAGCACGAGCCCATACTTGCGATTCATGGGTGACCATTAAGTTAAAGACGGCAAAAAAAGGTTGAGCTAAATTCTTCCTGTTTCGCCAGTGCGCTGTGTTGCTGCTTTCATCCCATACCGTTGGCGGCGCCTCAAACTGGTAATCTTCTTTAACATTATTCGTACAATAGTAACCATTTGCCCGAAGGTATTCCGGAAAGCATTTTACATTGCCAGGCACGACCGCCGAATATCCAACGTAATTTGGCGGATATGCATCCTTGTTGGCAGACAGCTTTCCAGTGCGCATGTGCTGGGTTCCGATGGATTGCTGATACATACCAGTGATAATGGCCGAACGACTCGGTGCGCACACACCTGCCGTTGCAAACGCATTTGTATACCTGATGCCCTCGGAGGCGAGCTTATCAAGGTTCGGTGTTTTTACCTGCAAATCACCGTAGCTACTCAAATGCGGACTCATATCTTCGCAGGTTATCCAAAGGATATTGGGCTGCGACTTTTTAGATAGAACTTGGGCGTTACCGGCTCCAGAAAAGCAAAAAGTAAACGTGATTAAAAGCCACCCGTAACGATTCATAAAGTTTCCATTGTTTCCAAATTTCCGTCAAATCATTTACAACCACATCGGCTTTCTCAAATTTAATTTAACGGGCAGGAAGCGGTCACAAATAACAGACAACGCATTTCGCACATCTATCGAAGACTCTTCATAACAAGTTTTTAAGGTAATTTATAACCGATAAAAAAAATGTTACAGAAATCTTACAAAACCAAAGTTGACGGCTTTTAATTATGGCGGCAGATCGATATTATGCATAGTTTTAACAAGCATTGTATGACGCGCCACAAGTCCCTTGGTTTACTAAATTTTATTATTGTCGCAGCGGTAATCTTGATCGTTGGTGGATGTTCGGACAACGGAAGCTCACCGGGCGTGTTAGTCTTTACCAAAGCTAAGGGATGGAAACATACTTCAATACCTTCTGGTATTGAAGCTATTCAAAAACTTGGCGCTGAGAATAATTTTTTTGTCGATACAACGAAAGATGCATCGGTATTTAATGATAACAACCTAAAAAAATATCACGCGGTAATTTTTCTTAATACTACCGGAAACATTCTGAATGCTGAACAACAGGCCGCTTTCGAAAGATACATTCAGGCTGGGGGTGGTTTCGTAGGCATCCATTCGGCGGCAGCGACAGAATATGAGTGGCCTTGGTATAATAAACTTATGGGCGCTTTTTTTTCGAGCCATCCCATGAACCCCGGCACGCGCAAGGGCGTTATCGATGTGACGAACAAGGAACATCCTTCCACCGCCGGACTGCCGGACCATTGGGCACGAGAAGAAGAATGGTATAACTTCCAGTCGTTTTACCCGGGCATAAACGTCCTCGCGCAATTAGACGAAAACACTTTCGAAGGAGGTACGAATGGAACTTACCATCCCATTGCGTGGTATCACGAGTTTGATGGAGGCAGATCCTTTTACACCGCCGTCGGTCATGAAGATTCAAGTTTCAGTGAGCCGCTGGTGATCAGTCATATTCTTGGAGGTATCAAGTATGCCATGGGCAATGGAAAGAAAGATTATGCCAAAGCCCGGTCAGTGACCATTCCTGAAGAAAATCGATTTGTCAAAACGGTTTTAGTAAATGATCTCAATACGCCAATGGAGTTGGCTGTCTCAGGAGATGGACTCGTCTTTTATACCGAACTCAGAACAGCAAATTTATTTGTGTACAACACCACAACGAAAAAAAATTCAGTCGTGCACCGCTTTGATGTATGTACGCGAGGCGGAACAGGACTCATTGGTCTTACATTAGACCCGGAGTTCGAGACGAACCGAAACCTGTATGTTTACTACGCTCCTCCTACCGAAGCAGAACCGATAATTTTTCAATTGTCGCGATTCACTGTTAAGGAAGATAACACGCTTGATCTCGCTTCTGAAAAAATTCTTTTGAAAATTCCCGTTGAAGAAAACAGCGGTGCCCACCACGGGGGCTCACTGGCCTGGGACAAAAACGGTAATCTTTATCTTTCCACTGGTGATAGTTCGACCCCATTTCCTGCCAATGGTTATGCTCCTTTGGATGAACGGCCTGGAAAAGAATTTTACGCCCTCGATGCACAACGCTCAGCATCGAACACAAATGACTTCAAAGGAAAAGTTTTGAGAATTCATCCGGAACCGGATGGAACATACACCATTCCGGAAGGAAATCTTTACCCGGTCGGCACGGAAAAGACGTTGCCTGAAATTTATACGATGGGCTGCAGAAACCCCTATCGCATTGCCGTGAATCCAAAGACTTCAGTGTTGTACTGGGGAGAAATCGGGCCGGATGCTGGAAAAGACAGCGTGCAAGGTCCCAGGGGATACGACGAATTTAACCAGGCAAAAAAACCAGGGAACTACGGATGGCCATACTTTGTCGGAAACAACGAGGCCTACGTTCATTGGAATTTTGCAACCAATACTGCAGGACCAAAATTCAATCCGCAAGCGCCTGAAAACAATTCACCTAACAACACAGGCCTAAATAAATTGATGCCTGCGACGCCTGCAATGATATACTATCCTTATGCGCCCTCTAAGGAGTTTCCTGAACTCGGTCAAGGCGGCCGAAGTGCGATGGCGGGAGAATTTTATACGTTCAACAAAGAGGCAAACTCTCCAAATAAATTTCCAGATTATTTTGACGGAGCGTTATTTGTTTTTGACTGGATGCGTAACTGGGTTCTAGCCCTTCGCTTTGATGAAAATGAAAATTATTTACAAAGTGAACCTTTCATGTCATCGACCGGAGATTTCAGACGACCGATTGACCTTGCGTTTGGCAAAGATGGTATCATGTACATGCTCGAATATGGGTCTGTCTATGGTGCTGATAATACCGATGCACGTCTGGTAAAAATCGAATACCATACAGGTAACCGTATGCCTATTGCGAAAGCTGGTATTCCTGATCCGGCAGGCGCAGCGTGGCATTCGAAGATATTCTTAACCAACGAACAAGCTTCTCCACAGTTTCGTGAAATTGCCGGCGAAACACCCTTGAAAGTTTCATTTACGAGCAACAACTCGAAAGACCTGGATGATGATGATGTACTTTCTTATGAATGGACTATAGACGGAAAAACAAAATTGACCGAAGCTAACCCTTCACATACTTTTAATAGCCCCGGAGTTTTTCCCGTTATTTTAAAAGTAACGGACAAAAGCGGTTCCTCAGACCTTGATACCGTCTTCGTGAAAGTCGGTAACACAAGACCTAACGTAGAGATCACAAGCTCAAACAATAAATCTTTTTATTGGGATAATTCGACTTTTCGATATTCGGTGAAAGTCGCTGACAAGGAAGATGGTGTCATCGATCCTGAAAAAGTTTCCATCACCTTTGATTATAGCAAAGATGCGAGTATGCCGACTCCTGGCGACGCGATCGCGCGACCAAAATTATTCCAAACGGCTGAGCCAATTCCTGTCGGCTATGCAAAAATTCTGTCCAGCGACTGTAAGGCCTGTCATACGATCGACAAGAAATCTGTCGGTCCCACTTATACAGCGATCTCGGATCGGTATAAAAACAAATCCGATGCAGTTGAGACACTTTCAAAAAAAATTATTGCAGGTGGTGGTGGAAACTGGGGAACCGAGCATGTCATGAGCGCTCACCCACAAATTTCAATGAGCGAAGCAACAGAAATGGTAAATTTCATTTTATCGGTAACAGATCCAAGAAGTAAAAAGAAGGTATTGCCATTGCAGGGTTCCGTTGGATTGACTGCGCACAAACAAGATGAACGAGGTGGAATATATACACTGACGGCTACATATACAGATCAAAATGCCCATGGCGCCACAACGCTTACTGACAGCGAAATGATAAAACTCCGCAGCGCTAAAATGCGGCCGATTGATGCCGATGCGCACGTTGGAATCGATCGTTGGGGTAACGCTTACGGTAGTGCAAAAAACAAATCATACATCCTTTTAAAAAATATTGATCTTACCGGGATTAAAAGCCTTACATATGAATACGGTGCCGAGAAACGCAGCGGCGAAATTGTAGTCCGTATAGAATCGCTTGCTGGTCCTGTCATCAGTACTGCGAAATTCACACCAACCGGCGGCGAGGATAAGCGGCAAACCCTTAACGGTAAAATCGACAAACAGATATCGGGAAGACATCATGTATATATTATCGTCCAAAATCGAGAAAAAACTATGGATGATCTATGTAAGTTGTGGACGTTTAGCTTCAACCAATAATCTGTCAATCGACCTGTTTATGATCGTCTGTTCTTATTTGGAAGCCACACGCACCTGGCTACTCATCCCTTGCGTCTTCGTTTTAATCTCGTGCGGCAGCGATGATCCCTTCGATGTTGATGTAACTCCTGAGCCAGACCGCCGACAACTGCCTTTTGCAAAAGCAGGTCTCTCCCACGCAGACC
>DASQTN010000084.1:0-3609 GCA_035641895.1 Chryseolinea sp.
AGCTCGCAGATACAATGCGCCATCAATTCCAAAGTTTCAAATCCAAGTCGGCATCCCATAAGTAATACCATCCTCACGGAAAGGTGGGATCTTCAAATTGTCCACACCAGCAATTTTGGGGTCACCGTATCCTTTGTCCAGTTTGGGCGCTCATTTCTTTGATGATTTTTAAGTTTCTGATAGTAAATGGTTCGTGTGGTGCAAGGACTTTGATTCGTTATGGATTAACAGCAGCCTCTTTCAATCGTTCTGGATCACCATTGAAAGGAGGAGGTGTGACGCATTAACAGATCGCCAACGGCAAAGTAGCGGCACTGTGTTCGGCTATACGTTTGCAATTTTTACAGCATCTGCAAAAGGTGAATCCCACTCACTATCTTTCCTGCCTCAGAGTCACGGGTCTGGGGGACAGCGAGCCTTCGATTAATCTACCTTTTCAATTCCCGCATATTCAGGGTGCAATAAAACGCGAATAGATTAACTTCGAGCCAAAAATAAACCGTTGTCATTACATAATTCAAAGCAAACACCGATATGTGACATTTTGCCAAAAGTATTTCATACAAATATTCAGACGAAAAATAACAACAAATGGGAAAGCTGATAATAAAGACAGAAATCACAAACTTCAAATAAGTGTTAACAATTCTTCTCTTACCCGGGCAGGAATGGAAAGCCACTTTGATTAGCCTCGAATAAAACGCCTGTCATTAATTTTGCCATTGTGAAAGGTGTATGGGAGTAACTTTATATTAATACTTGATGTTATGCAAGACACCACTACGACAACAGTTCAGCTATTAGAATATTTCAATAACCTGATCCCACTAAGTAAAGAAGAAAAGGATCTTGTTCGCGCGAAATTTCACCCACATCTTTTTTTGAAGAAGCAGTTTGCTTTGCAGCATGGTGATGTTTGTGAATACTTTGACTTCGTGGTGCGCGGTTGCCTTCGTCTGTATAAGGTGGGTGATGATGGTGTTTACCATATTCTTCAGTTTGCAACAGAGAATAATTGGATTTCAGATTTGACGAGCTTCCATAAGAAAGTAAAATCAAAACTTGAAATTGATGCGCTTGAAGATACCGTAGTACTGAGAATTAGTTACGAAGAGCTTATAGACTTATATATAAAGGCACCGAAGTTTGATAGAATATTCCGTGTGCTTCTAGAGAATCACTTTATGCAGCAACAAGATAGGATCGGCCAGCTGTTCAGTTCGACAGCGGAAGAGAGATACCAGTTATTCCTTGAAATCTATCCACACCTTCAGAACCGACTTTCGCAAGTGCAAATTGCTGCCTATCTCGGAATTACCCCCGAATTTCTGAGTCGAATTCGTAGCCGATTGGCCAGGGGAGCCAAATAATCTTAAACTAGATCAATACTTTTTCTTAAACCAGGTCATTGGTAGACCCTGGCAGTTTGATGTTCCTTTGCATTAACAAATTATTCATCAAACAAAAAGTATTATATGACAACTAACAAATTAAAAGTAGCTGTAATTGGCTTAGGAAATATCGGAAAGGTAGTTGCTTCAAACCTGGTTAAAGGTAATCGTGAAGTAAACATTGCCAGCCACAAAATTGAAGATGCAAAAGCACTGGAATCTGATCTTGGCTCACTGGCGAAAGCCGTTGATGTAAAAACTGCAATTAAAGATGCGGACATCGTGGTCCTGTCGGTTTGGTTCAGTACAATTCAGGAGCTTTTTAAAGATTATGCAACTGAGCTTCAAGGTAAAATCATTATCGATCCATCAAATCCAATTGCACCAGACGGGAGCGGTGGATTTAAGAAAATCATTGGCGCTGACGAGTCAGCTGGAAAAATTCTCAAAGGATTACTTCCAAGTGGTGCAAAGCTTGTAAAAGCACTTGGTTCACTTGGTGCAGGATCACTGGCAGGTGAGGCTTTCCAAAACCCAAACAAAGTATTGTTTTATGCTGCCGATGATAAGAGCGTAAATAACGCAGTCGAAGCGGTGATCAAGGACAGTGGATTTGAGCCGGTTAATATCGGAGGGATCGATCAATCAATCAAGATGGAAGTTTTTGGCGAGTTGCATGAGTTCGGTGCACTTGGTAAAGCTGTTACTAAATCTGAATTGAAACAAACTGTTTAACTATTCATAGTTTTCATTTTAACAACTTCCTACTATGAAAAAACTTCAATTGTCCATTTTGTTGCTGGTTTGCACGATGAGTGTATTTGGTCAAAAACAGACACTTACTCTTGGTAAGCAAATTTTTGACTTGCATAATGTTACAGGATCTATTATTAAATTCGAAGGAAAAGAAGTACTGAAAATAGAAAGGGATTTAAAAGCGCTTCCTTTTGATGTCAACAATATCGAAGGCACGGTTGATGAGCCTCATTATGCCAGGCTTATTGGTCTGGAAGACTTTGAGAACGGCACCATTGAAGTGATGATGTATAGTCAAATTCAAGATCCACCACCTTATCCGGGAGTTGCTGGATTCATCGGCATATATTTCCGTATTAAAGAAGATGACTCCGCCTTCGAGGGAATTTACGTGAGGCCCAAAGTAGGCAGAGCGGCCAAACAGATGTTAAGAAATCATGCGGTTCAATATATTTCCTATCCGCATGCCAAGTTTGACACGTTAAGAAAGAGTTATCCTCCCGGATCCTATGAAGGCTCTGCGCCCGTTTCGTTAAATGAATGGATTAAAATGAGAATAGAAGTAAATGGCGAAACTGCCGAAATGTTTATTAACGATTTGAAGTATTCTTCTTTTATTGTAGATAAAATGTTAGGCAAACATAAAACAGGAGGCGTTGGATTGTATGTAGATATTGGAACTATTGGCTACTTCAAAGATCTGAAGGTTACGAAAAGAAAGTTGGTAACTCCTAAAAAAGATGGTGAAAAGGTAGATGACATTTAATTTATTACCTGGAGAGCGAAGAGTGTAATCATCAATGGAATCCAATCGTTTTTCTTCAGTATCAGAGACTTTTTACAGATAAATTTGAGAAAACTATTTGAAATGCATTTACCATGTCCTGCCCGGGAACCCAAGGAGTGAGTAATTAGTTAGGATACGAGGGATGCTTTAATCATTTTACGTTTCGATATTATTTAGAAATGGCAATGACATCTGATAGAGACAAAACCATGAAAGGAGATTCATGAAGAAAATAGGATTCTTATCGTTCGGACATTGGTCCAACAATTCTGGTTATAGCACACGTACAGCAGCCGATACGTTACTTCAATCGATTGATTTGGCGGTCGCCGCCGAAGAAATTGGCTTAGACGGTGCCTATTTCCGCGTACATCATTTTGCCGCTCAGTTAGCATCGCCTTTTCCTTTATTATCAGCTATCGGTGCGAAAACAAATAAGATAGAGATTGGAACCGGTGTGATCGATATGCGGTATGAAAATCCATTGTACATGGTTGAAGATGCTGGAGCGGCAGATTTAATTTCTAGGGGTCGATTGCAGTTGGGAATCAGCAGAGGTTCTCCCGAACAAGTAGTCGACGGGTGGCGCCATTTTGGATATGAACTAGCCAAAGGAGAAACTGACGCGGATATGGGACGCCGTAAAGCGTTGGAATTCCTCGATAAGCTAAAAGG
>DASQTN010000085.1:0-2957 GCA_035641895.1 Chryseolinea sp.
TGACTTGGAAACCTTCGTGGGTTTACGAATTTTCTTTTTTTCAAATGCCTTAGCAATTAACCTTTCTAATTTCTCAATGACGGTCTGCTTGTTTTCAAGCTGTGATCTTTTGTCTTGAGACGATAGCATTAACACCCCCTCTTTTGTAAGATGCGTGGACAACTTCCTCAGAATAATGGCCTTCTCGTCCTCATTTAAAATTTGCGAACGAACAACGTCGAACTTTACAGAAATTTTGGAGTTTACTTTATTTACATTTTGGCCGCCAGGACCGCCACTCCTGGACGCCGTGAAATCCAGTTCATTAAATAACAATGATGCCGTAATACTTCGCGAAGTCATATTATGATTAAGAGTTTTTAACAGGCATAAAGTTAGCCTAATCGTTGGATGTTCTATGCAACACCGGACAACAGTATATGTTTAACATTTTTTGAAATAAATTCATTTTTACAAGATAGTTTTTGACCATAAAAATGTGGAAATTACTCGACTTCATCTCGACTCCAAATGCCGTGAAGAAACTGCTTAAATGGCTTTTTTATTCTTTGGCATTACTTGCCTTTACGATTGTTGCTGTCTTGGCAACTGCTTACTGGAATCGTGATAAGTTGCTCTCAAAGCTTACCACGGAATTAAACAAAGGAATCAACGGAAAATTTTATATCGACAAAATCGACTTTACATTTTTACACGACTTCCCAAACTTTTCTATTACCCTTAACAACGTATATCTCCGCGCAAGCCACTACGAAAGATATCACAAGGACGTCCTTGCCGCGCAGAAAATATTTGTCGAAGTGGCACTATATCCTTTACTAAAAAAGGAACTGAAGATTAAATCTTTATCTGTCGACAATGCGACCATATTTGTTTTTAAGGCAAGCAATGGTGATACCAATACGGATATTCTTAAAAAATCTCCGGACTCTGTCGCGGCAGCAAACGAAACGAAAGAAAAATCATTAATCTTCGATCTCCAAAAGATTAGATTCCGAAATGTTTCTGTTGGCTTCGCAGATTCCATAAAAAACAAATTCATAAACTTTAAATTTCTCGAAACGCAGCAAAGTCTTGCCGAGATTGACTCGGGCTTCCGTACTAGCATTAAGGGCGATATTTATTTTGATAGCCTTTACTTGAATCCAAAAAGCGGTAGCTACCTAAACAACAAGCGTACAACGGTGGACCTCAACGTGGATATAAATCGATTGACTGATAACCTATTGATCAGACCATCTACGATCACTTACAACAAAAATGAAATTGCATTGAGTGGACACTTCGAATTGAAAAAAGAGGGGACATACCGTTTAGTATTTGATGCTGGCGATATTAGTCATGAAGAAGTCAAAACCTTGCTGAACCCCAAGTTGAACCAAACACTTAGCAAGTACAAATTGTCGGAACCAATTTCCGTTCACGTTACGCTTCAGGGTCAACAAATTCCAGGATTTGTACCAAACGTAGATCTTGAGTTTGAAACCAAACAAAAAGCGTTTCAATATAAGTCTATCAATTTTTCATCGCTCACGATCAAAGGTTCTTTTACCAATCACGTCAGTAATTCGAAAGCAAAAGACAATAAAAATTCAAAGTTGTTTATTTCATCTTTCGAAGCCTTGATGGAAAAAATTCCTGTGACAGGAAAAATTACTTTTACGGAATTACAAGATCCAGTTATCGATTTGGCATTCACGTCCAGGGCTTCGTTCAAAGACATCAATCATCACCTCGATAACAGCCGATTCACAGTAGATAAAGGCAATCTGGTTACCACGGTCGATTACAAAGGAAAGTTGTCAGAGTATCTTGATTCAACACGCACTAGCTATGAAGGCAAACTCAGGGGCACCATCAAGGCTTCCAACATTTCGTTGCATTATAAAGAAAAAAAAATCCATCTCGATAAAGTTCAACTCCACAGTGTATTTAATGAAGAAAATTTTACGATCAAGGATTTAAATCTGAATGTGAATGGCAGCCCTGTCTCGATCCAAGGAAAGGTGCAAAACTTTATTCCTTTTTTTATAACGCCCCAAAACAAAGGGTACGCAACTCTGAGCGTTAACTCGCCCAATTTCGATCTTACCAGCTTTACAAGTCGACGTACACCACAGCAGAAATCGAAGCAGAAAACCCAACAGAATCGCAAAAAAATGTCGGACCTGCTCGACCTCGTCTATGATAAGCTTGAGTTTGACATCGACCTAACAATGGGTCAGTTTAAATTTCGAAAATTTCGCGCCAGCAACTTTAAAGGGCGCTTGAGATTGGATAATAACCTGCTCCAGGTGAACCCGATATCCATGAACGTGGCAGAGGGTACTATGAATCTTAATTTTTCTTTAAAGCAGGTCTTTGATCCTATCAGTCCTATGATTGTTGAAGCAAAGCTGAACAACGCTAATATTCACGAGGTCTTTTTACTCTTTAACAATTTCAATCAAAAGACAATTCAAGCCGAAAACATCAGGGGAAAAATATCAGCCGATGTAAAATTTAGTGCTAATGTCGACGACAACTATTCAGTGCAAACCGCTAGCATGCGAGGCACCCTTGATTGCAAAATTGCAAACGGGAGGCTAAAGGACTTCGAACCGATGGAGAACATGAGCAACTTTTTATTTAAAAAGCGTGATTTTTCGGATGTGGAATTTGCGGAATTGAAAAGCAATTTCTCGATAGCCGGAACCGATATGGACATTAGCAGGATGGAGATTCAATCGTCTGTGCTTTCCCTGTTTTTGGAAGGGAGATATTCATTTACAGACAGCACGAGCCTAAGCGTACAACTTCCCTTGAGCAATCTAAAAAAACGGCACAAAGATTTTAAGCCAAAGAATATCGGAACAGATTCAAAAGCTGGCCCAAGTGTATACCTTCATGTCTATCGTGATAAAGACATTAACAGTAAAATTAAAATTGACTATGACCCGTTTAAAAAATGGGTAAGA
>DASQTN010000086.1:0-3632 GCA_035641895.1 Chryseolinea sp.
TTCGGCGGGGTGTAGTACCATCGAAATCGAAAGCAGCCGGCAAAATTATATGCATGAGTTCTGTACATGAAGTTATTCCCTGGGCCGGCCATGCGAACTATGCCGCCTCAAAAGGTGGTGTGATGATGTTGATGAAGAGTATAGCGCAGGAGTATGCACCGATGAAAATTCGTGTGAACAGTATTGGACCTGGAGCAATAAGAACCCCCATCAATCATGCAGCATGGCAAACACCGGAATCCTACAATCAATTGTTAAAGCTTATCCCTCAAAAAAGAATTGGAGAAGCGGAGGATATTGGTGGTGCAGCCGTATGGTTGGCGTCAGACGACTCAGATTACGTGAACGGCATCACACTCTTTGTTGATGGTGGCATGCTCTTATATCCGGGATTTGAGGATAATGGCTAAAGGGTGTTTATGTGTTTGAGTGTTTAGATGTGTATGTTGGAGGTCTGAACTTGTGAAGTAAATAATTTAGTTTGAGTAGTTTCGAATCGTAAACACATAAACACTTAAACACGTGAACAAGGAGCAGCTTCGTCTTATCGAAGACCGCGATAAGAAAAAAAATTGGCGCAAGTTTGGACCATATGTAACAGAACGGCAGTGGGGTACCGTACGCGAAGATTATAGTCCGAATGGGACTGCATGGGGTTACGTGTCTCACGACGCTGCCAGAAGCAAAACTTTTCGCTGGGGGGAGGAGGGCATTGGTGGCATCAGCGATGATCATCAACTATTGAATTTCGCCGTTGCACTTTGGAATAAAAAAGATCCTATTCTGAAAGAAAGACTTTTCGGTCTGACGGGCCCTGAAGGCAATCATGCCGAGGACTGCAAGGAACATTATTACTACCTGGATAGCACACCTACCCATTCGTACATGAAAATGTTGTACAAATATCCACAGGAGGAATTTCCGTACAACATGCTACTAGAGGAAAACAGAAAGCGGGGAAAACTTGATCCTGAATTCGAGCTGATCGACACGGGCGTTTTCAACGACAATAAATATTTTGACGTATTTATTGAATATGCAAAAGCTGACACTGATGATTTGCTGATAAAAATTACGGTGCACAACCGCGCCGCTTACGAAGCTGAGCTTCACGTTCTGCCTCACCTATGGTATCGCAATACCTGGGCATGGGGGTATGATCACTACAAGCCCGAAATGTATCTTGAGGATGACGGTTACATTATGATCGACCATCTCAAGCTTGGTCATTTTCATTTCTTCGCCGACGAGAAACCAAGTGCGGTTTTCTGTGAAAATGAAACGAACTCACAGCGGCTGTATAACACATATAAAGAAGGCACCAGCAAAGACGGAATCAACGACTTTCTGATACATGGAAAAAAAGATGCAGTAAATATGCATCACAAAGGAACGAAAGCTGCTTTCAACTACGAATTGAAAATCCCGGCGGGCCGGTCAAAAATAATCAGACAACGATTATCGGCTGACTTTTATCCTGACCCCTTCAAGGATTTTGATCAAATTTTTGAAGACCGTATAAAGGACGCTGACGAATTCTTTGGTGACATTCAAAAGAAAATAAAAGACAAGGACAAAGAAAACATTCAGCGTCAGGCGATCGCTGGCATGCTGTGGAGTAAGCAATTTTTCTACTACGATGTAGCCCAATGGTTGAACGGAGATCCGGCCCAGCCACCACCGCCGTCGGAGCGGAAAAATGGGCGCAATCGAGATTGGCTGCATCTTAATAATGCTGATATCATTTCGATGCCGGACAAGTGGGAATATCCCTGGTATGCGGCATGGGACCTGGCGTTTCACACTATTCCGTTGGCCATAGTAGATCCGGAATTTGCCAAACATCAATTGAAGTTGCTAACCAAGGAATGGTACATGCATCCGAATGGGCAGCTTCCCGCTTATGAGTGGGCTTTTAGTGATGTGAACCCTCCGGTGCACGGATGGGCTACGTGGCGAGTTTATAAGATCGATCGCGATATTCAGGGGAAGGGCGACCGCCGGTTTTTGGAGGAGGTCTTCCATAAACTGTTGCTAAATTTCACTTGGTGGGTAAACAAAAAAGATTACAACGGAAATAATATATTTCAAGGTGGTTTTTTGGGAATGGATAACATCGGTGTTTTCGACCGGAGTAGCCATTTGCCAACCGGGGGGTTCATTGAACAATCTGATGGGACCAGCTGGATGGCGATGTTTACTTTGAATATGCTGAGGATGTCTTTGGAGTTGGCGAAAGAAAACCCCACCTATCAAAGTCTGGCTACCAAATTCTTTGAACACTTTCTGTATATCGCCGGGGCAATGGCGAATGTGGGTAACGAGGGCATTAATCTTTGGGATGATGAGGACGAATTTTTTTACGATGTCCTTCATACGCCTGACAATCAAAGGTTGAAAATGAAAGTGCGATCTATGGTAGGATTGATACCATTATTTGCCGTTGAAGTTCTAGATCAGGAGCTGTTCGATGCTATGCCGGAATTCACAAAACGCCTTCAGTGGTTTTTGCTAAACCGACCAGATCTAGCCAACCTGATTTCGCGTTGGACTGAGAAAGGCAAGGGCGAAAGACATTTATTATCACTGCTACGAGGACACCGCATGAAGAAATTGTTAAAGCGAATGCTCGATGAATCTGAATTTCTTTCACCGTATGGCGTTCGTGCTCTGTCAAAACAACACCTCAATGATCCATATAAGTTACGGGCCAATGGTAGCGAATTCATCGTGAAGTATACACCAGGTGAAAGCGATAGCACCCTCTTTGGAGGTAACTCCAACTGGCGCGGACCGATTTGGTTTCCGGTGAATTTTCTCATCATTGAGTCGCTCGAACGTTTTCACCATTATTATGGGGATGATTTCAAAGTAGAACATCCTACGGGCTCTGGAAATTTTATAACGTTGCAGCAGATCGCTGATGATCTCTCCAATCGGATGATCAATATTTTTAAAAGGGATGAAGACGGAAGACGTGCCGTGTTTGGCGATTACGACCTGCTTCAACGCAACGAGCATTTCAGAGATCACATTCTTTTTTATGAATATTTTCATGGCGATAATGGAAGAGGTGTAGGTGCGTCCCATCAGACCGGGTGGACCGGCCTGGTTGCCAAATTAATACAGCCCAGAAAATGATTTAGCCGTAATCATTTGTGATATTTGCAACGCATAAAGGAACGCAAAGCCTCCTGCTAAGAATATTATCACAGGGCTTTGTGGATATAGTATCTCACTCGTTGTCGTCTAACATGAAATATTTCTCACAATGAAATTCGACAAAAAAGTCCTCTCGGGTTTCGAAGCTTGTCAAAACCTCGAATGGATTGAAACCAATGGATTAGGTGGTTATGCCAGCGGAACAGTGTCAGGCGCCCATTCCAGAAAATATCATGGGTTATTGGTCGCTGCAGCTCAGCCGCCAGTGGGACGAATGAATGTACTTTCAAAACTGGACGAAGCCATCATTGTTGATGAGATGAGATATGAGTTGGGAACAAATCAATATCCTGGACTAATTCATCCGGAAGGATATAAGTATCTAACAACTTTTGAGCGCGATTTATTTCCCGAATTTCATTTTCAAGTAAATGGTATAGAGATAAAAAAAACCATCGCATCGATTCATG
>DASQTN010000087.1:0-11379 GCA_035641895.1 Chryseolinea sp.
CATTTACGATAACGAGGAAATCAAGAACATGATCACTGCGCTAGGAGTGACGTTTGGAACGCCCGAAGACGATAAAGCGCTTAACATGAATAAGCTTCGGTATCACAAGGTCATCATTATGACCGATGCCGATGTTGACGGAAGCCATATCCGCACGCTGATACTCACATTTTTCTTTCGTTACATGAAGGACTTGATTGAAAACGGCTATGTGTACATCGCGCTTCCCCCCCTTTATTTAGTGAAAAAGGGACGTGAGGAACGTTATTGCTGGACAGAAGAAGAAAGGGAAGCAATTGTTAAACAATTATCTGGTGGAAAAGAAGATTCAGTCGGCATCCAAAGGTATAAAGGTCTTGGCGAAATGAATCCTGAGCAGTTGTGGACCACGACGATGGATCCTGCTAAACGTTCATTAAAGCAAGTTAGTATAGAATCCGCAGCAGAGGCCGATCACTTGTTTTCCATGTTGATGGGCGACGAAGTTGCGCCTCGCAGAGAGTTTATTGAGAAAAATGCAAAGTACGCCCGCATTGATATTTAGATTTTATTTTTAGCGGATTCTATGGAGGATGCAGTAGTAGTAGAGAAAATTGCTCACCAGATTGAGGAAAGTAATTATATCAGCCGTGATCTCAGCTGGATCAAATTTAATTACCGCGTTCTCGATCAAGCAAGGCATACGGAGCGAAGTATTTTCGACCGACTAAAATTCCTGTCTATAACTTCCTCGAACCTTGATGAGTTTTGTACAATCCGTTTAGGAAGTCTTTACAATTATATTGATTACGGTAAGGAACGCTTTGATTATAGTGGCTTAAGGGAAGAGCCGTTTCGAATTTACTTGCTTAACGAGACGAAAAAGTTTTGCCACGATCAAAGCGAATATTATAAGAATCACCTACGGCCTTTATTCCCGGATAACGGATTTGTTATTGGTTGTTATGACGAGCTATCAGTTGAGAACACGCAAAAGGTAAACGATTACTTTAATAAGACCATCTTCCCGATGTTGACGCCGATGGTCTTCGATAGCTACCATACATTTCCGATATTAATGAACAACCGGTTGTTGCTCGGCGTTGTGTCGAGAAATCCGACGGAAAACCAGAACCAGCAGAAAGTTTCCTTCATTCAAATCCCTCAAAATCTGCCACGCTTTTATGAATTGTGGCAAGGCGACACGCTTCAATTCGTGCCGATAGAAGAGATCATACGTAATAATGTTCATTCACTTTTCAGAAACGTTGAGATTATAAGCACCAATTTATTTCGTATTAATCGCAACGGTGATTTTACCTTGGAAGAAAGTGAAGATATAGAGTCAAATTTTCTTGAAGACTTACGCATTAAACTAAAGACGAGAAGAACAGGAAGGGTAGTTCGCATGGAGGTGGAGGCTAATCCCGATCCCTGGATGATGCGCCTTCTGCGCATTCAATGGGATCTCGACGAACACAATATTTTTTATACACCGTCGGAAAGCCTAATTGATTTTTCCGGGCTGATGCAAATCATCACCCATAAAGAATTCAAAGCAATGCGGGCTCATTTGCCTGAGCCGATCAAGCCGTTGAACTTCCCAGAGCACGGTACACGCGATCTATTTGAGGTGCTGAAAGAAAGGGATATTCTGCTGCACCATCCATATAATTCAATGGAACCAGTATTGGAGCTAGTCGAAAAGGCTGCTGATGACCCGCATGTACTTTCCATTAAGATCACCATCTACCGTGTTGCACGTGAGTCGCGGATAACCTCTGCGTTGCTTAAGGCTGCGGAAAATGGTAAGCACGTATCCGTACTGTTTGAGGTAAAGGCGCGGTTCGATGAGGAAAACAACTTACGTGAGGCCCAGCGTCTACAAAAGGCCGGATGTTTTGTTATCTACGGGGTCAGTAGTCTAAAAACTCACACGAAACTTCTACTGATTGTTCGAAAGGAGGAGGAAGACAAAGTATATCGTTACGTTCATCTTTCAAGTGGCAATTATAATGAAACTACTTCAAGATTGTATGTAGATATAGGGTTGCTTACCACCAAGGAGGTTTATGCTAATGATGTATCGGAGTTTTTTAATGTTATTACCGGTCATTCTCAACCCTCCACTTATCGAAACCTGATCACTTCGCCGCGGGACATGAGAATTCAACTTTGTAACCTCGTAAAACGCGAAGCAGAAAATGCGCGGAATGGAATTCCCTCAGGGGTTGTAATAAAACTAAATTCGCTGCAGGATAAAGAATTCATTGACGAGCTCTATGAGGCATCAAAAGCCGGAGTAAAGATCAGGCTTGTCGTTAGAGGTATGTGCTGCCTTCGCCCGGGAAGGAAAGGTTTAAGTGAAAATATTGAGGTAATTTCCGTTGTGGGAGAGTACCTCGAACACTCGCGCATATATTATTTTCACAATGCGGGCAGTCCGAAAGTGTACATTGGAAGCGCCGATGCGATGGTTCGCAGTTTTGATCGCCGCATTGAATCATTATTCTTACTCGACGAAGAAATACTAAAGAAGCAGGCAATTAACAACCTTCGGTTTAATCTGATGGATAACCAAAACGCCTACATCATGATGGAAAATGGGACGTACGTGAAAAAGCAAACCGATGAGCCGCCTTTTAATATCCACAAGGAATTTTATCACGTTACGAAAGAGATTGTGATGGAAGCGAAGTTGCTGTAGTGTGTTAGCGTGAGAGGTAAAAAGTAATTGGGAATTTTTTGCGCTTCGTAGCCCAGGGATGGTAACAGGTAGTTGGTGGTTGGTAAGAGGTGTTAGGTTGGACGTATACAATCTCAGCGTTGTGATTTTTTGGCCCTTGATTCGGGTATTTAAAAACGTCTGTTTCGTGTGTCAATCGTTTATTTTAAATAGTGGCGGATATGTCAGTTTTTTTGTTTGATGACCTCAACGTAACTCAGTAACAAAAGAATTTTGTGCAAGGTGACACACATCTTACCAACCACTAACGACTTCTTACCTCTTACTCTCAAACGCCAATACGCACCAAACCGATTACCGCATACCAATTTACCGATTACTATTCAGCACACTACCGGTAACTGTAATAGTGGGGACATTCCGGATTCTTATGAAGCCCCCGGATGCGAGTCCGATAATTTATCATGAACTCATGCGTTCCGTTGGAAAACCGATTCATGTCAGATTGGGTCCAATCGTAGGAATATCCAAAATGAAATTTCTCGCTGATCTTCAAATCAATAAAAGATATAAATGAATCTCCCGTACGATACGAAACGCCGGCGCTAAATACATCGTAGAAAATTATTGCATTATTGATATCGACACTCAATGGCTGGCCTTCCTGCTGACGAACCAAAATAGAGGGATTGATTTTTACTTTATTGAAGCGATCCAACGGAAGTACTATACCACTCCGCAAGTAGTAATACCGAGCTTCCTTCAGTTGACCCAACATGCCTTCAACATTATTAGCGATCTTATTATTAAGGATAAAGGGGACGGAGAATCCTACAAAGAAATTTTTCTTGCTATAAAACAAACCTGCACCGAAATTCGGTTTTACAACATTTAGAATATTGTAAAAGGCTGCATCACCAGGACTTTGCAAATCGAGCTTGCTGTAATCCGCGCCTAACAAATTAATTCCGGCCTGAAGGCCCATGGCAAGGGTAGAATTTTTGAAATGAATTTTATAGGCGTAGTTAGCGTAAATGTGTTCATTCTTATAACTACCGATTTCGTCATGATTAACCAGCAGACCAATGCCAACTTTGTTTTTTGCCAGTGCTGTATGGCCACTGACACTAAAGGTTTTTGGTGCCCCCGGGAAATTAACCCATTGATTGCGATACATTGCGGTAAGACTCAATTGAACCTGAGCACCGGCATACGCTGGATTTATGACAAGCTCGTTGAAGTAATACTGTGTGAACACCGGGTATTGCTGTGCAAGCCCGTGCACAACAATTACCAGTGTGAGAAATGCAGTTAAAAAAATGCTCTTTCGAGTCGTAGTCATATGACTTTAGTTTACAATTTCCAGGTAGCCAGCGACCGGTTTAGAACCATCGCGTTTGTCGATGATGTAAAAATATGTTCCACCAGGCAGCTCGTTACCCATTATGCTTACGCCCCTGTTCGACTGCCCATCAAAGTAAGTTCCGTTGTTATCATACCCTTCTGCTTCGTATACCATTGTACCAGCACGGTTAAAGATCTTTACCATGTTGGAAGGGAAGCTCTCTATACAATTGATATGGAAAATATCGTTTTGCCCATCGTTGTTTCTCGACACCCCGTTGTAAGGACGGATATCGGTTTTGACTTCAAAAGTTTTGGTCGTCTCACAGCCCAAGGATGAAATAACTGTGACATCGTAAAATCCTTCGTAGAGACCTGTAACCAGTGGACCAGTGGCAATGAAGGCACCATCCTTTCGCCAGATGATTGAATCGCTATCCACGCTATTAGTCATGAAGAGGGCTGCAAAACCAGTTCCTGGTTCCGTTGAATCTTCACGGCAGACTGTTGGCACCGTTGTGACGCTGAAATCAGGATATTTAGGTGCGTCTATGATTTGATCAGTTGCAAGCGGTGATTTACAACCTGTGATCCGGCTCGTTGCTGTAACGGAGTAAGGGCCAACAGCAAGACTATCATAAATTTCTCCGACAAAATCTGGCGAGCTTTTTTCCGTCGTCCCGATGTACCAGTTGAAAACATAGTCGCTGGTAATTCCATCCACTGATGCTGAAAGAGCGCCATTGTCTGAGATACAGCTCGTCACCATCGACAAAATTTCAATTTGAGGCATTGGAATTGGAAGTTGCTCAAGGCCGATATTTACTTGGGTCGTATCGGAACATCCGCTAACCGCATTGGTAGCGATTACTGAATATAAGCCTGATTGAAGACTGGACGCATGCGATCCTGTAAAGAACGGAGTGCCGGTAGGCGGTGCGTTATTGAACCATTGGAATTGGTGGTAAACAATATCTCCCCCGACATTGGCAGACGCTACTCCGTCTGGCCTTGCAGGATCACAAATTGTTACCGGAGCAAGCGGTTCAGCCGTAGCAACTGGATAAATTCTGCCGTCATCCACGCGGACGGTATCAGAAGTTATACAAGCTGCGTCCATCTGGTCGGTTATTCTAACAATGTAACTACCGATGCCGAGTCCGGACACGGGAGCAAGAGGAGTACTGGTAAAATCCTCTGTAGCCTTTACCGTTTCGAGAAACCAGTTATAGGTATAATCATTTTTGCTGCCATTAGTTACGGTGGCGAAAACACTTCCATCTTTCTGTGACTCGATACATACCGTCAACGGTTCTGCTGAAGCAGTCATTGAAATGGGCATGATCTCCAAAGGCAGCTCATAAGTGTCCGTTACGTCGCATTGTGTCGTGTTGTTCAATACATTGACGGTATAAAAGCCGGCAGTAAGATTTTGTGCCACAGCCCCCGTCGTCAACGATGATCCCGTTGCCGTTTGTCCTGCGTACCATGTGTACGTGTAACTTGCGCCTGTTCCAGTTCCCAAAACTTCAAAGGATCCGGTGATGTTTGAGGGCTTCAAGCATTGTGTTGGAACGACGAATGAAATCAAGTCGACTCCCACAGTATTCATTGTTTTGTCAAGGATGTTGAATTCAATAAGTTCTCCTGCGCTACAACGACTTATTTTGTTTATCGCTTTTACATAGTAGGTACCTGCAGGCTGATTAGACAATACGTTGGTTGTCATACCACCAATAAGTTGCGGCCCCGATCCACTGGAAGCGTACCATTCAAAATCATAGTTTGCAACAGGTGCCTGTGTTCCTGCTTCCGTCACAAAATTTACGGTTGCAGCACCCGCGTTCATCGCATTACATGCAACGATGTCGGTGATCATGATGTCTGTCGCAGCAATTGAAATGACTGGCAAATCATCGAATACTTGATAAGTGGCGGTGGAAGAACATCCTGCCGACATTCCAGCATTCTTAGTGACAACAACCGTGTATTTGCCGGCAATCAGATTCGACGCAGTTGCGCTCGATGCGAAAACCGGTGTTGATGCATCCGGTCCGGTATGCCAGGCAAAGCTATAGTCCGCAGGATTTGTGATGTTTACTGAAAGCTGCCCTGAGCCGGTTGCTGCGCCCATACAGTTAACGTTGTTCATTGATGGGTTAGCAGTAAATACGGGGTCTACAGTTTGTTGCAGTATTTCAACAGTTACGGGCACTGAACGGCAATTGAAAGTAGTACGCGCAGGATTCGTTGTTACAGCAACGAATGTGTAGAATTTAGGTTCGAGACCTGTCCAATTATAAAGGGCTTGAGAACCTACACCATTGACGGATGCAAATACGGGCGCGGCGGCACCAGGGTCATTTTTACCTTCGTAGACATCGATACGATAATCGCTATCCACGTAGCCAGGAGTAGGTGTAAGTCTTACTTCGATAAATCCATTATTGCCCGGTACACAGTTGTCAACGTTCAGCTTGCTTTGGAAGGCGAGGACTTGTGCATCGTCAAAAGGAAGATTAAAGATTTCTGATGCGGAACATCCAGTCTGGCGATTCGTTGCTATCAGCGTATAAACTCCGGTCGTCAATGATGAAGCGGTACTTGTACTGGACGTGTGGGATACCGTTGTGAGGGCAGGGGCCGAAAAAGGCGCCTGGCCCAATCTCCATTCAAAATCAAAGCCGAGCGTATTGCCTGGTGCAGACACCGCTACCGTTATTTCTCCGTGATTGTCGTTACAATCGCTTGGTCGGATAATATTGGTCGGATTGAAAGTTGTCGTAGGCGAATTATTGTTTATCGTAACAGTCAATGGTGCAGTTTCACAGTGACGCGAATTGAAAATCGCTTTAACTGTATATGTTCCAGCAGGTAAGCCGCTAAGGGTTTCGTCTGTGTCCGAAAAATCGGGAGTAACCTTTACACCATTGCCATTATACCAGGAAAAGGTATAATCAGCTGGCGCGCCTGGACTTACAGAAACGGTGATCGACCCATTGGCAGGTATACATTGTGTTGCATGAGATGATGACCCAAGGGCGACCGTAGGAGTGACGACAGCAAAAGGAATAGTCACTTCTTCTGTATCAGAACATCCGGTCGCAATACTTGTTGCCTTTACAGTATAAGGGGTTCCTGATTTTAAACCAGTAGCCAGACTGTTCGTTGAAATACGATTGGCGAGCAAGGTATTTTGACCTTTGAACCACTCAAAGGTATATCCAGCCGTTACACCACCTACCGCGGCGGATGCAGAACCATTCGACTGATTAGGATCGCATGAGGTCTGAGGTGATACTATAGTTGAAGTAACCGTCGGCGGAGCCGTGGTCGTAATCGTGATGGTTACAGGGGCAGAGCTACACTTAGTAGAATTGCGTGTAGCCACTACCGTATATTTTCCAGCCGCAAGGTTATTATAAACGGCGCCTGTGGAATTTGCAACCGCCTTCACACTGTTGCCATCATACCATTCAAAAGTGTATCCAGCTGTAATTCCACCAACGTTGGCTGATGCACTTCCGAGTGCCGTTGCCAAACAGGTAGCGTCGGTCTTAGTCGCCGCGACAACAGGTATTACCCGTTGATCAGGAATGGTGAAAGATTCAATTGTTTGACAGCCGGTAACTTTATCTTTTACTAACACCGTGTACGGCAATGGATCAAGGCCTGCCTTCACGTGGCTATTTCCTACGAGCTCTCCGAAGATATCATTTCCTTTATACCATGTGAAGGTATATTGTCCGACGTTGGTCCCGGCATTATTACCATTTACTACGGCACGTAATTGTGCATTTGGAGTTTTACAATCATCATATGGGTTGTCAAGGACGATGTCTACCTCAACGGTTGAGTTTTGATTTGCTACGGTAACCGATTTAGATTCGGACATACAATTTGCTGTCTTGTGGAGGGCAAACACAGTGTAAGTACCTGCCGGACGACCCGTGTAAGTTGCGCCCGTATGATCGGTTGATCCTATCGGCTTTGCCGTATTTCCAATTGACCAGTAGAAGTTGTAGTCGCTTACATTTTCAAGGGAGCCATTAGGAACGAATGCACGAACGGCACCGTTGTCGGGGGAGGCGCTGGGTGAACATTTATAGTTGTCCTGCACTTTCAGTGCTGTTAAAGCGACAGGCAATGGATTTACCGGACTTGAAAGGACGTTATTGGCGTAGTTACATTCTATAAAATTAGTATTAGGGAGTTTTATGGGGGTCGGTACGGTGGTACCACCATCATTTAATACGATGTACAACGTAAAGGGTGAACCCGGACCGTTCACGGTAGCATTGGTCACGGATTGCACGCCACCCACTCCAAAACTATTCAGGTTGACGGTTATTGTGTTCAGCTTCGTAGCATTTATAAGCCTAGGATCACCGTTGTAAAATGTGATTGGTACGGTTCCGCTGAGGGAAACATCGCCAAGATTGGTGATCTGAAAGGAAATCGTAAAATCCTGATTTGGACAAGTGGGTTGCTGTACCGTTAATGAGTTTTGAACGTAAGCCAAATCCGGTGACGCATATTTAGGACATCCCAGTGAATTCAAATAGGGAGATTGATTCAAGAAGCTATTCAATGGACGGTTCTTACCAGTTGAACAGACGTTTTCAGAAAACACGACGTGGTGTTTTTGCTGCACTTTAGGAATCGTCAGGTTGTCATTAACATTGACGTTGAAGTAGCCGTGTTGGTTCCAAACGCGTCGCGCGGGAACCCAAGGCTCCGCACCCGATCTGAATACACGAACGTGTGAGAATTCTGAATTTTTTAGTTCGCAGAAGTTGGCGTCGTCTGCATCTAAGTAGTCTGGATCGTTAGGATCTGTTATCGTTCCATTCTGAACAAAGTCCGTAAACCGGCAAGTAACACAAAGTTCCGTATTTCCATCGGCATCCACATCCGCGACGATCGGATATTCGCGGTTGGTACGTGACACGCAAGATTGTTGTGTAAACACGGCTCCATTTGTACCATTAATAATATAGATAAACTTTTCATCGCGGTAAACAACCTCAGATTGTCCATCTCCATTAAAGTCAAAAAGCGTACAACCTGTGTTACCCGATGTTTCTTCGTTCACCGTCGCTTTCCAGAGCAACGTCATGTCTTCTTTAAGTGCGTACAAAAATTTTCCGGAGACATACGCCAGGTTCAGCATTCCATCACCATCGAGGTCGGCGATATTTACCCGGCCCGTTCCATTGTGCCATCCATCTTTGTAATAATCGCCAGTTTTCGTAGGACAAGCTTGGATGGTAAAGCTCCCTGCAATCGGATCGGAGTACGTTTTTACAACTCCTGTTTTTACATCCCAAAAGAATATTGTTGTATTAGCGTCATCATCATTTTTACCTGATGCGATAATATCCAGGGAGCCATCCAAATTAAAATCTGCGACGCTCGTGGCATCGGCGTCTATTTTCCTTCTAAAATTTGAGATTTTTTTCCGTTCAGTAATCGTCTTGCCAGCAATATCAACGCTATAAATCGTACCACCTACAACCAGTTCCAGGTTGTCATCTTTGATAACGTCTGTTGGTAAGTGCGCATCGTTGGTTGCATCATTTAAAATATCAACAGCAATGGGGCCCCCGTTAGGCCGATTATCTGCTTCGCCTGTTGGCCAGTCCGTGTCAAGCCACCCGCTCGGCGCTACAATGACATCGAGCGTCTTCGCATCGTAAATTGCATTTCTTGCATATAATTCAGCTTTACCATCACCATTAAAATCGGCGATTCCCATCATGCCGGGATCACCAGGCATATCTACGTACTTTAATTCGTTAAGATTACAGTCGTACAACCGCAATCTATTTCCGGTGCTGATGACATAAATTTCGGCGCAATTATCATTATCCAAATTGGCGATTAGGATATCCGTAAAAGCTGGTGAGTAACTAACTGTTTTTTGTGTTTGAATCTGATTGACGCCAGCAACATTTTCTCCGTTTAAGATAAAGATTTTTTTAGAGTACTGGTTTGTTGTAATCATTTCAGGTTTCCCATCACGATCGATATCGCCGACGGCGATTCTACCAAGGTGGATAGCCGTCCCGTTCTCCGAGGCAGATTCACGGGCCAAAGAGAATTTGGGGAATTCCGAAGGCTTTGCCTCACAATTCAAATCATTTCCAATATACCCGCCGGTACACACTACTTCTTTTACACAATCTCCGTCAAAACAATCTATACGTCCGTCCCCGTCATCATCGATACTGTTCGCGCAAATCTCCGTCACCTGCGCGTAGGAGGACACCGATGCGCATATGGTTGCGCACAGTAGTGGGATAGCGTAAAGAAACCTTTTCATAAGTATCTAATTAGAGCACCGTTGACAAGATGATGCTATTCAAGGGGTTTATTTTTTGTGATAAACGTTTGTAACCTTGCGTGTAAGTTTTGGGTTACCTTTGAAAAAATCCTCGCGCGGGCAAAACATATACCAATTAAAAAATATTCTGTTACGCGCTAAAAATCAACGTAGCAGTGTTATACTTCCCGATCTGGGGGCACTTTCTTCACCTTCACAACGTATGATGTAGTAGTAAACGCCATCCGGTAGCCTTTTCCCATTGAAGGATCCATCCCAGTCGTTCATGTACGGCTTCGCATCAAAAACCTTGACGCCTTTGTCATCGTACACTGCAACTTCGCATTGCGGATACTCATCGATTTTTTCAACTTTCCAGTAAGGACTGAACTGATCTTCATTCGGTGAAAAGAAATTTTCCGGTTTTAATTTTTTAACTATAGCCTCTCCACGCACGCTAACGTTGATAGTGCCTGTGCCTTTACAATTGTTATTATCTTTTCCAGTGACAGTATAGGCTACTGATATTAACGGTATAGCTACTGGGTTATGAATCGCTGCGTCTGATAACGTTTCTGTCGGTGTCCAACTGTACGTTTCAAGCCCTGATGCTTGTAATTGAACAGTTTGTCCTTCGTCGATGACTTCTGGTGTTGCCTGAACTGTAACTACTGGAGCTGGAAGATCGGTAATGGTTGTTGTTGCTTTCAATTCGCATCCATTTGTAGCCTTAACGGTGACGCTGTAGTCACCTGCTTCCTGAACAGGCAAGGTAGAGGTGGTGGCCCCCGTGCTCCATAAATATGACGTAAAGGTTCCAGTCACTAACAATACCAATGTTTCATCCTTGCAGATTTCGTATTTGTTTAAGTCCGTAGTGATAACTGCGGCCGGTGCATCGGTAATTGTAATGGGTGGATTTGTAATGGTCGTTGGACAGGCATTTCCGGAGTAGCTGACAGTAAGTTTTACTGGGAATGAACCTGTGCCGGCGTAAATATGTTTTGGATCTTTTTCATTCGATACACCACCATCCCCAAAGTTC
>DASQTN010000088.1:0-2942 GCA_035641895.1 Chryseolinea sp.
ATATCGTCTTTGTCAGAAAAATGCTGATAGATCGTTTTCTTCGATATGCCCACATGATGCGCGATATCGTCCATTGAAACACTCCTGATGCCATATTTCTGGAACAGTTCCTTTGCGCATTCTAAAATTTTATCCTTATGATTTTTGTCGTCCATAGCGTAAAAACCTCATTGGAAACTCATTTACCTACTAAAGTTTCCTCGGTTTCTATAACGGCAAGATTACGGATAAGTTCTAAAATATTAATTAATATTTATCGGAATCGATTGTTTTAGGCTAATTTCGCCTTTTTTGTTTGACTTTTAGGTATAAATAGTCAAATGGTCAGATAAAGAAATCAGACGTTTTGGATGGATTTCAAGAAAACATCAACTAACAGGGTCGCCTGCCGGTTGATCCGGTCTTCGAGATCCGAATCATAAATAAACGTGACTCCTACGCTTTGGGCGCGTATACCAACAAGGGCTGAAATGAAAAGATCGGCGTAGTTGTTTACATTAAATTTGATAAATTCCCCTTCTTTGATTCCCAGCTCAAGAATTTTGGCGATCAATTCTTTTTCTTTTGCCAGAAGCTTTTGCCGGTGTTCGCTGAAAACCGGCTTGAGAACCTCCGACACAGTTGACCTCTCTATCTTCGCCAGCGTCAACAACTTATTCAGAAGTTGATTACGCATGTGGATATATTTCTTTAGCTTAAACGATGCTTTGCTAGGTTTGCTGATTAGTGAATCGATAGTCTTTACAAATTCATCAAAGTCCTGTTCAATGACGGCAACAAATAAGTTCTCCTTGTCGGGGAAATAGTAATACAGGGACGCCTTGGACATTCCAATATCCGCGGCAATTTCATTCATCGTAGTTTTAGACAAGCCGTAGTGTGCAAATCGCTTTCGCGCGGCCTCAAGAATAATGGTAACTTTTGAATCTTCCATACATTGGTCGGCGTAATAATAAGAAGTTATTTTTAGAAACCGTAAGATAGATAAGCAATGCGTTGGCTGCCGCCCCATAATCATTCTATTCAAAAATCTCGACTCAAATCCCAATAGTTACGTTCTAATGCCTATGGAAAATCAATATCAAATACACAATACAGAAAAGAACGATTTGCCGCTGATCTTTGAATTTTTTGAACACTCTATCCATTATCAGGAAAAAAATGGATACCCCGTTTGGAGACACTACGATAAAAACGTCGTTGTTAAAGACGTTGAAGAGAAAAATCAGTATAAGATCATTGTAGACTCCACACCGGCAATGGTATTTAGCGTACGTTATAACGACAAATTGATATGGAGAGACCTTGATCAAGGCAATGCTATCTATCTGCATAGAATTGTTGTCAATCCAGAATTTAAGGGTCGCAAACTATTTGGGACAATTCTGGAATGGGCAATTAATCATGTCCGAAAAAAAAGGCTAGGCTTTATTCGAATGGACACCTGGGCTGCCAATCCTACGATCATTAATTATTACAGAACTTTCGGATTTGATGTCATCGAAAATTATACGACCCCGGACAGCGCAGAATTACCAATTCACAATCGGAATTTATCGTTGACGCTTTTGGAATATAAGGTCAAATGAAGGTCGCTAAAAGGGCCTACTTCAAAATATCCCCTTCAACGATTCTTTGCGTAAATAATATTCTTGGTGAATTATAAACTTGAAGGCGGCCGGAAAAGGTCGTCGGCGGTCATCGTTCGCCGCCCTGCTTCCGGCATTCACCGACCCGGAACAGGCAATAGCCTTTTTTCCATGGCCTTCCTCACGTCCCACACCGTTATTTACAACATAATCACATTCAGAAATGGAAACTTTCAGCAACAATCAATCATGGAACATTTCACAGATTTGTGACCGTTTCATCCTGATCCTGGCAGGAATAATGACTGCTATCATTTGCTCAATGATTTTCTTACACGATACATACTCGAGCGAACGCATATCGCCAAAGTTGAGTATTACTGAAAATTCTAAGATTTCACTAACGGAACTTTCTTTAGGTATTAAAAAAATCGAAGTAGCATCCGCCCTGTTGCGATTCAGATAACATACAACCCCTCAAGCAGAAATGATAGAGCGACTATATCTTAAAGTGCAACAAAGGGTGCCACACCAAGCTTCATCAAATACAAGAAGCAACTCGAGAACGTTAGACTCTTGAATCTTGGACAAAAAGGTTTGCTATTATTTTTCCAACTGCGAAGCCAAAACCGGATTACTTAAGAGTGAGCCAAACGCTTCCCACCGACGGTCACTATTATGACCGCCCAATCTTTCCACATACGCCTTCACGAGATCTTTTCCATAATTATAATTGATAACATAGCTTCTATTCTGCCGAATAAAGCTCATCGACTTCTTCGCCTTGTCATCATCCATAAGGTAAAAATTCTTTAACCAATATAAAGCCTCGGCATCATTCATCGTATGATTTAATAAACCTCTGGTCACTTCATTCATGACATAGTTTAGATGTTCGGTGAGATCAAGCGCTTTGAAATAAAGTGCAACGCCAGACGTGTCGACGCCAGCCAACGGAAGAAGAACTTCACTTGCAAAACGTACTTTCTCTTTCCCTGGAAAAGCCAGGGCAATTCCGTAGTTGGCGCTTCCCTCCGCAATAAATGATTGCGGGCTGAATAAAGGATAAAAAGAAATTTCAACCCAGCCCTTATCGCGATAAAGGTTCTTCTCCAGCAGCATATTGTATACATGGTGGCCAGGGTAACTTTCGTGGCTTCCTACATCGATGACATCGTCGATCAAAATATCAAGATCGGTGTTAATCTGAATCAGACTCTTATAATTTCCCTTATACCAATTGTAACCTCCCCATGGCTTATTGGTAACAAATTCAAGGTTGAAATTTTCATTGGCGGGTAATTTAAAATGCTGCCGCGTACGCTTCCGGCTTTCCGTGATTGCAGCCTTAAT
>DASQTN010000089.1:0-3525 GCA_035641895.1 Chryseolinea sp.
TTTTTTGTGTTATATGCTCCAATTTTTATCTGAGCAGAGAATCATTACCGGCGTTGACTATGATGAGGAAAAAATTGACGTGGCCGAACATGGATATTTAAAAAGTAGCAGGTTGAATTTTCATTGTGCAGATGTTACACAATTTCCCTTGAAAAATTACGATGGTATTATCATTAGTGATGTGTTACATTACCTTCCTTATGAAGCACAGGAAACGTTGCTGCAACGGGCAATTGATGCGCTTAACCCAGGCGGAGTCTTGCTGATACGTGAGGGAAATGCAGACCTCAAAGCCAGGCACAAAGGCACCCGATTGACAGAGTTTTTCAGCGTAAAACTTTTGCAGTTTAATAAATCGACAAATGCATTGAATTTTTTGTCGGGAGAAAGCATTAAGAAAATAGCTAGTCAAAAAGGTCTCTCCGTAGAGATTGACGATGATGCAAAATATACTTCTAATGTTATTTTTGTAATCCGGAAAAATAGGGGTTCTATGAAAACCGTTTTCTAATAACCAGTAACTGGCATATAATGGCTGAACAGTATGACATCGTAATCGTAGGTAGTGGGTTGGGAGGACTGGCTTGCGGAACTATTCTTGCAAAGGAAGGATATAAAGTCTGTATTCTTGAAAAGAACAAACAGATTGGGGGTAACCTGCAAACGTATGTTCGCGACCGCGTGATTTTTGATTCAGGGGTCCATTATGTCGGAGGCCTGGACAAAGGACAAAATCTTTATCAGCTTTTCAAATACCTGGGCATAATGGATAAGCTCAAGCTAAGAAAGATGGATGAAGATGTTTTTGATGCCATTGTTTTTGAAGGAGATCCAGTAATTTACAAATACGCTCAGGGGTATGAAAATTTTATTCAAACGTTAGCCAGTCAATTTCCCGGCGAGGAGCAGGCTCTTCGTAACTACTGTAATGCAATAAAGGAAGTATGTGATAAATTTCCGCTCTATAATCTTAGAAGCGGTGGCGGTTTATTTGAAAAAATGACTGCATTGGAAATGGACACGAAGACTTTCATCGATTCGGTCACTGACAATAAGAAACTTCAATACGTACTGGCTGGAAATAACCTGTTGTATGCCGGAGCGCCTTACAAAACTCCATTTTATGTACATGCTCTCATCGTTAACAGTTATATCGAAAGCTCGTATCGTTTCATCAATGGTGGTTCGCAAATATCTAAGTATTTGTCGCGGGAAATCCATTCACGCGGTGGGAAGATCATAAAGCATGTTAAGGTTGTCAAATTTCAAGAAGAGGGTGGGGAAGTGGTGTATGTAGAAACGGATAAGGGTGTTCGATATTATGGGAAAACATTTATTTCGAATATCCATCCATCCCAAACCCTTGATATGGTTGAAAGTACCCTAATCAAAAAGGCTTACAGAAATCGAATAAAAAGTTTGGAGAATTCGATCTCGACGTTTTATGCCAATGTGGTGATGACGAAAGATTCTTTCAAACATTTAAATCATAATTATTATTATTTTGAAAGGGAAGATCCATGGAGCGTTTTAAAATATACAGAGGAAAACTGGCCTTTGGGATTTGCTTTGTTTTTTACTACGTCTTCGCACGACGAGGAATACACCGAAGGTGTGACGGTCATGGCATACATGCGGTTTGAAGACGTGAAGAAATGGGAAGACACTTTTAACACCGTCTCAAATGAAACGAGCCGGGGAGACGATTACGAAGCTTTTAAAAAAGAGAAGGCCGAAATTCTTTTTGATGTTGTAGAAAGGCAATTTCCTGGATTTAAATCATGTATTAAGTCATATACAACCGCGACACCACTTTCAGCACGGGATTATATCGGGACGGACGACGGATCTTTGTATGGACTAACGAAAGATTATCGCGATCCTCTAAAATCTTTTATCTCGCCACGAACTAAAATTCCCAACTTATTGCTAACGGGCCAAAATCTGAATATGCACGGCGTGTTGGGAGTCACGGTGAGTGCTGTTCTTACCAGTTCGCAGATACTTGGAATGGATTATATTCTAGAAAAAATCCGCAATGCTCAGAAGGACGGTTAAAGCCATTCTGTGGGTAACTGTAATCATTATTCTGGCAATCGTTGGAGTAATGGTTTATGTCCGTGCCGTAGCAACAATTGAACCGCCGATACCCGAATCGTTGCAAGCACTTACTAATGAAGTGGTAGAGGTTGATACGGGCCTGTTTAAAATAGACAACAATTGGTTTAGAAAAAGCGAAAGCGGCTTGTACGAACTGTACGTGGAGGGGGATGCGTTTGAACGGGGTGCCGCTAACGGGAAACTCACCCGTGAATTGGTTCATCATCAGGAAGAGGTTTTTACAGAGCAGATTCACCGCCTGGTACCTTCGAGTTTTTATTTGGAGATACTTAAATATTTTGTCGGTTGGTTCAATCGTAATCTGCAGGAAAACGTGATCAAAGAATACCAACTGGAAATTCTAGGGGTATCTTATGCTGCGTCAACGGAATTCGATGACATCGCGTCGCCTTATCAGCGGATCCTAAACTATCATGCCGCACATGATATAGGGCACGCGTTGCAGAATATGTCCCTTGTAGGGTGCACCGCTTTTGCCACTTGGGGCAATAAATCAGAAGATTCCACTTTAATTATTGGACGCAACTTCGATTTTTATGTAGGGGATGAATTTGCCCGCGATAAAATCGTTGCGTTCTACAGGCCGACCGATGGTCATAAGTTTATGATGGTTACATTCGGCGGAATGACCGGGGTTCTTTCAGGAATGAATGACCAGGGTTTGACCGTCACGATTAACGCAGCGAAATCCGACGTTCCAACGGCATCAGCGACGCCGGTAACATTGGTTACCCGCGAAATACTTCAGTATGCTTCGAACATTCAAGAAGCTTATGATATCGTCGCGAAGCGAAAGATGTTCGTTTCTGAATCTTTTCTTATTGGCTCGGCCAAAGACGGAAAGGCGGCGATCATAGAAAAGACTCCCGAAGCTGTCGACCTTGTCGAAGCGCGAAACAATTATTTACTCAGCACAAATCATTTCCTTGGTTCAAAGCTGGGCATGACCCAATTAAATCAAATACACGAGCGCACAAGTGCCTCACCTTACCGCTTTAAAAGATTGGCGGAATTATTAGCACGAAATCAGCAAAATTCCATTGACAAAACTGCTGGCATCCTCCGTGATCAGCGGGGATTAAACGACGCTGACATTGGCTTGGGAAATGAAAAAGCAATCAATCAACTGGTCGCTCATCATGGTGTCATTTTTCAGCCCGAAAAAAAATTAATGTGGGTCTCAACTGCGCCATGGCAACTAGGGAAATTTGTCTGTTACAACCTGGATAGTGTTTTCGCATATAAGGCATTTGAAAACCGTGAAGTTTATGAAGCAGATTTGGCCATTCCCGCAGACTCTTTTCTAATGACTGATCAATACCGTAATTATTTGAAATTTAGTCCTTACCGGTTTCCCTTTAATCCCAAAACGGACTTCCAACCGGATAGCATCATTAAATGGAA
>DASQTN010000090.1:0-8018 GCA_035641895.1 Chryseolinea sp.
TGCAACCCATCATATGAATATTGCTTTTTTACAGTCACTTTCGGGAGCCCGCCTACATCCGGTACGCTCAATCGCTCACTCAGCGTTTTTCGTGCTCTTTTCTTCCATGAGTCAATGTTGGTAAATTCCTGTTTTCGGAAAGACAAAGCAGGTAATTTGTTTTCGGTCAGTCCAGCGGCCCATGAACCATAAGCACCGATTATACTAGACCTGGTGTCGGTTGCGAAGGGGGATTGATTTTCCCTATCTGAAAAGTTTTCTGGCATTGCTGAATATTGTAAAGTTTTACCAAAAGCATTTGAAAAACCAGCGCTCGCGATACCAAGTGTGGTCATCCCGGTAAGCTTAATAAATTCTCTCCGTTTATTTTTCATAGGTCTATTTTACGAGAATTTTCTGGTCAGTCCGATACCGTCAATAAAAAGCAGGAAATTAAGAGAAAATCGTGGCGGCCTTATCGATCAATGTGGATTACGGATCTACAATGTCTACCGACGAGCAAATCAAAAAGTAACTTCATGTTAGCTGACCAAAAGGTGGGTTAATTAATCCACAGCTCATCCCGTATTTTCACGGATATCAGTGCCATTTTACAGTGAATTGTGGCGATTATTCTCTTAATGTTAAAAATTTTCAGAGATAGGAGTTAGCATTTTTGCGCTTGCTCTTCGAGGCAGCAATGCAAAATTAACGGCACTATATTTTAGAGGTGGATCAATTTTTAACGCGTATAAAAAAAAAATTAACATTCAGGAAAAAGTTAGCCTCGCATTGGTCCGACATCATAAAAAACGACCACATCTTTCGATACGTAACAGCTCCGTATATTTACGAAAGCAAGTTGTTCAAATGTTAAATGATATTTTTTGGCATGAACTTTTGGGTAAATCTTATAAGCAAGTTGAGTAAAGTAATATCGTTAATCAATAATGTTGGCGGTAGCACAAAACCTTCAAAACCCATGGCAGACATAGATCACAAAATCATTTCGCACTTCCTTTGTACCCATAGATTAGACAGTACAAGGGTTGATTTGGATCCGTACTTATCCGAAGATGATCTTATATTTTTCCCTGTTAAGGATCCGAAAAATTTGAAACAGATTCATAGTATCGACATGGATCGGTACAATGAGCGGATAAAAATGTTGTTTAGTCCTTATCGTGAAAAAAATTAGCTTAGTACTGGTTGTCTGAGCGATGCGTAACTTTTGCTTTTTACGAATCCAGCGGTACCGGATGACGACCAATTTTTTCGATTGCATCTTCAACGCTCCATCGAGATCCCCTTACCTACCCATGACGTTGCTTTATGCAAGGACGTGTATGTAGATACTTCATTTTGCGTACATGCCGTTTGTGACTTTATCAGACACGCCCTTTCGCACAAGAACATTATCACTTTAGAGTGTGCGCATCAGGCAAAGTTGGCGACGGCTGTCCGTCCTCTGATAATTGTCATCGCTTTATAAATGAGTACGATCTGCAATAACTCCGCAGGAATCAGGACAACAAATCCTATCAGATAAAGGCTGCTATTCCGGAAAATCATGAATCCTTGTGTACTCAAATACTAAATCCTTGTTGGAATCGGAAATTCCTGTCATACGTAATTCGTTTTCGCCCACAACAACATTCCAACTTTCCTCTTTTTTTTGCTCGGAGTGACTTAGAAAGGTGATTTCCGGACGGTGACCATTGATGTGCCAATAGCCCGTAGCCTTTTCGCCTTTTGGAGTTCGTTCAACATAGATTCTATCCCAACGTATGAAAATGTAGTGCTTACCTTCAGCGTCAAATACGGATTTTTCAGATTGACCATTTCTTAAAACCTCTTTTAAATTCCATATTCCAACGAGAAAATCTCCTGTTGACCTCGGTAGCTTTTTAATTCTTTCCAATTTTACCGTCACTGGCAAACCATCCTCTTCCCTTTCCCAAATCATCGCCGAATCCTTAAATGAAACTTTAAATGCGCCGTAGTTGTCCACTATGCCATTGGTTTCAAAAGATGAATAGGATCTCGCCACTTTATCATAACGCCAGGTACCTTCCGAATTTTGAAGCCAGCCATTGCCAGCTTGATAAGTTCCATCCCCATTCACCTTTGTCCATTTCGCGACCGGAGTCTTAATTTCACTACCAACCTTTACTTCCTTTACTTCCCAGAACCCAACGATTGATTGTGCAAAGGATGGCGGACATATCTCAACAAAAATCAGTAAGGCCAAAATTCTTAACATAAGAGCGACGGGTTAATTATTTTTAATCACCATTCTGAAAAATCTATTTTTCGAACACTACAGCATCGGCTGTGGCACCTAACTTCTCCAGTGATTCCCTCATTGCCAACACCATTGGGTCTGGACCACATACATAGAAGTGCTTTTTGAAATCATCTACTTCGGCCTTCAGAAACTGTTCGTCAATTCTTCGCCGATCGTAAATACTATCCTCTTGACGGGTTATGGTGAAAATCACATTCTTACCAAGAATGGATTTTAATTCGTCCGACAAAATGATATCCCCATCTGTTTTGTTAGAAAAGAAAAGCTTGTTGCCGGCCGTTTTTCCTTGGTGTTTCAACGTCCTGAGGATCGCAATAAATGGTGTGATACCCGCACCTCCAGCAATAAAATATCCGGGACCTTTATATTCAATGGCTCCCCACGCTTCACGGAGTATCAATTCATCACCCACACTAAGTTTACTCAGTTGATTGGTAACGCCTGGATGGTCGGGATAAATTTTAATAACGAACTCAAGGTAAGGCGCATCCGCCAGGCAGGTAAACGTAAAGGGATTCTTTTTTTCAGTCCATCCCGTTTTATTGATAGAAAGCTCCGTGGCTTGTCCCGGGGAAAACGTGAAACCCGATGGTTTCTGAAGTCTGAATTGCCTAACGTCGTGCGTAATGTGTTCTACTGAAAGTATTTTTACGATGGTTTCCATGGCCGTAAGTATTTAGCCCGTTATAAGGAGAGTGAAATATTCCCCTGATTAACAATAAAGGTAGTATATTTTGTGGACGGACTTTTACGAATACTCGGATGCGCATGAGTGAAGAAAAATGTTAAACGAGTAATAGTGATCAGCATTCATTTCTTAAATCCATCTCTATATTTTCAAAATTTGTATGAAAAATACCTTATTTATCCTTTGCCTCCTTAACCTGGTGAGCACGTTGCCTTCGCACGGTCAGGCAACAAGTCCCACTGAAAATCAACAAAAGGAAATATCTTCCCTAATAGATAAATATTCAGAAGCCAGAGAAAAAAGGGATACGATCCTGCTTAAAACTATTTTAACAAGCGATATCGACCAACTGGTGTCAACGGGAGAATGGCGAAACGGTATCAAGGCATCGGTTAAAGGCATGTTAAGAAGTTCGGCCAGTGCTCCTGGAACAAGGACCCTTACCGTTGAAAAAATACGAATGATAAGCGCCAACAGTGCGATCGTAGACTGTAAATATGAAATACAAAACGACGACGGCACACCACGAAAGATGTGGAGTACGTTCATCGTAAAAACGGATAAGGATGGTTGGAAAATCAGTGCGATCAGAAATATGCTTCCCAGCGGCGGATGATTCAAGATCCATTGTTAAAAAATCACGTCGACCTTTTGTTAGATTCCATCAATCGTTAATGAATGCTCTCTAAATATTTTCTCTTATACTCTAATGGACTGTGATGGGTAACAGATTTAAATTGGCGGTTGAAATTAGAAATGGTGTTGAATCCACTTTCATAGCAAGCTTCGGAAATACTAATACTTTTTTCGATAAGTAGTTTGCACGAATAGCCTATTCGTATCTCAGTCAGAAAATCTGAAAAAGTTTTATTCGCATGCATTTTAAAGTATCGGCTAAATGATGTGGAGCTCATATTGGCAATGGCTGCTACCTGTTCCAAAGTTATCTTTTCGCGGAAATTTTTCAGGACATAGGCATGCACCTTGTTCATACGGTCACTCTCTGCTTCCTTCAACAAATTGGAATATTGTTCATTAGCCAGGAGGTTGTATTCGGTC
The DNA here is from genome assembly GCA_035641895.1 of Chryseolinea sp. Lineage (GTDB taxonomy): Bacteria > Bacteroidota > Bacteroidia > Cytophagales > Cyclobacteriaceae > Chryseolinea. The sequence continues at coordinate 4,035 of DASQTN010000090.1, forward strand.
GAGTTCGCTAACAAATGAAGAAGGCTTAAAAGTTTTAGGATACGTTCAAAATCTTCGACCTCTAAAAGCTCCAGGATCAGACGTCTTGCCTTGTCCGAGGTATTGCCCAATACCTCCATACCACGCTGAGCTTTTATAAATAGCTGCTTAATTTTATAAGTCTCGTTTTTGTGCAGAAAATCATTTCCAATAAAATTTTCGTGGAAATAAATAACCACACCTTCCGTCCACAAATCTTTGTCACCATTGAAATATTCAGGATCACTTTGCCATAGGTGGGGAAGATTGGGGCCGGTGAAGACCAGGTCATTTTTTTTGAACGGACTTACATGATCGCCAACGAATCGCGTTCCGGTTCCTCTGATCACAGTAAACAACTGATATTCCGAATGGAAATGCCAATTTGAATCAAAATGAGGTTCGTTCAAGTACTTCACTTCAAACGCCTGATTTTCCGAAATAGGTGATTTCTGAAGTGCTGGTTTCATAGCCAAAGCTCATTGTGCATTTCAACCTGGTACTTATTTGCCATTTAATTAAGATATGATAAGTATTTTATGTCAAAATACAGTCAATTTTTGATAAAAAACAGTAAACGATTGCAGAATTTAAGCTCCAATTTAGTTTTCCGAATTAACCCCCGATTGACATGCGCTTGCTCACGATATATTTTCTAATGGTGTTATTGAGTACCAGTCTGATCTCCTGCAATAACGCAGCAAACAATTCTCGAACTGGCCCCCGAAAACTTGAAATACTTTTTTTAGGGCATGACAGCGAACATCACAACGCCGCGGTTTACATGCCGCTTCTCGCGTCAACGCTCTCCAAAGAAGGAATTAACTTCACGTATACCAATAATCCCGACGATCTCAATACTTCTAATTTAGATAAGTATGATGGTTTGATGATCTATGCAAATCATGAGAAGATCACACCCGAACAGGAGAAGGCGCTTCTCGGATTCGTGGAAAAAGGCAGGGGCTTTATTCCGGTACATTGCGCGAGTTTCTGTTTCCAAAACTCTCCCGAATACATCAGCCTTGTAGGTGGACAATTTTTAAATCATAAGACGGATTCATTTACCGCTGACATCATCAAAAAGGATCACCCTGTTGTAAAATCACTGAACGAATTTGAGACATGGGACGAAACGTACGTTCACGATAAGCTTGGAAAGGATATAACGGTGTTGATGGAACGCGTCGAAGACAATCATCGGGAACCGTGGACATGGGTAAAGGAACATGGAACTGGAAGAGTTTTCTACACGGCTTACGGTCACGATGAACGCACGTGGAGCAATCCCGGATTTCACCAATTGATGAAAGAGGGAATTCTCTGGGCTGTCGGTGACAAAGCAAAACAAGACTGGGAGACCTTTCGTCAGGAAATGCCCACGCTCGCATACCGCGAGGAAGCCAATATACCGAACTACGAAAAAAGGACCCCTGCCCCGAAATTTCAGGAGCCTTTATCCCCGGAAGAATCAAAAAAACTAATTCAAGTGCCTCTTGGTTTCGATCTGGAGTTGTTTGCATCCGAACCCGATATAATTAATCCCATAGCCATGGAGTGGGATGAGAAGGGCAGATTGTGGGTTATCGAAACAGTAGATTATCCAAACACAGTGCGCGACGACAAAGGTACTGGCGATGATCGTATTAAGATTTGTGAAGACACCGATGGGGATGGCAAAATGGATAAATCTACCGTCTTTGCCGAAGGATTAAATATTCCAACGAGCCTCGTCTTCGCCAATGGCGGAATAATCGTTTCACAGGCCCCTCACTTTTTATTTTTGAAGGATACTGACGGTGATGATAAAGCCGATGTCCGCAAAGTAATTATTGAAGGTTGGGGCACTTACGATACCCATGCGGGTCCTTCGAATCTCAAGTACGGATTCGATAATCATATTTGGGGAACTGTGGGATATTCTGGCTTCCAGGGTACAATCGCGGGAGAAAACAGAGATTTCAAACAAGGCTTCTATCGATTCAAGCCTGATGTTTCAACCTTCGAATTCATGACGTCGACGACGAACAACACCTGGGGACTAGGCTTCACGGAAAACAACGATGTATTTGGATCGACAGCAAACAATACTCATAGTGTGTTCATGGGAATTCCAAACAAAGCCATTCAGGATGTACAGGGAGTGCAATTCACAGGAAGTATGAAAATTGATGGACACTATGCGATGCACGCCATCACACAAAATGTAAGACAGGTAGATGTTTTTGGGGGTTTTACTGCGGCATCCGGACATAATTTTTACACCGCGCGAAACTATCCAAAGGAGTTTTGGAATCAAGTTGCTTTCGTCTGTGAACCGACCGGCCATTTGGTTCACATAGCACGTATTGAAAAAGAAGGCGCGGGCTTTATTGAAAAAGACAGCTGGAACTTGTTCTCCAGTGCGGATGAGTGGGTCGCCCCCGTGGATGCTAAAGTTGGGCCCGACGGCGCCGTGTGGGTATTAGATTGGTACAATTTTGTCGTACAGCACAACCCTACACCTACACCTGATCGTGGTGGCTATACCGCAGTGACGGGAAAAGGAAATGCTTATGAAAATCCACTGCGAGACAAAACACATGGACGCATATGGCGCGTTGTCAGCCAGGACGCGAAAGACAACCGCTTAAAGGCCTTGGATAAAAATGAACCAGACGATTTACTTGACGCTCTTTCAAACGATAATCTTTTCTGGCGAATGACCGCCCAGCGACTTTTGGTTGAGCGCGGTAATCTCGACGTACTTCCGCAGTTATATGACCTCGCGGAAAATAATAAGGTGGACGAGTTCGGCAATAATTACGCCGCTACGCATGCCCTATGGGTTATTGATGGCCTTGGCGCTTTGAGCAAGGATGACAAGGCTGAAGAAGTTGTAACAAGTGCACTACACTCCAAATCACCAGGAGTTAGAAAAGCAGCCATTCAAATCCTTTCCAAATCGAGATTATCCGAGGACGTTGTGATAAAATCAAACATCCTTCAGGATCCGGATCCAAATACACGACTCGCGGCTATCGTTGCTTTGACAGAGGTTTCCCCATCGGCAACGTTGGGTGAAATGCTTTACAACATGAGTCAGGAGGAAAGTGTGAACAACGATCATTGGCTGGGAAAGGCCGTGTATGCCGCAGCAGTGCAGCATAAGCAAGGGTTTATCGAGGCCTTCATGAAAGTTCATCCTGGATATAAGGGCTCTACAGAAGAGATTAAGAAAAGGGAGTTGGCTGATTGGAATGACGCATCCTGGAAACAAATGAAGCTGCCACAAAACTTTGAGAAAGCGGGATTAAATATCGACGGACTTGTGTGGTTCCGTAAAACAATTGATATACCAAAAAATGCCGCAGGAAAAAAAGGTGTCCTTTCACTGGGACCGGTTGATGATTCAGATATTACCTGGGTCAATGGGGTGCAGGTTGGCAGTATGGAACGAAAACGAAACGAGAAAAGGATTTATCAAATTCCTGCGGGGGTACTGAAAGCTGGTAAAAACGTAATCGCTGTGCGCGTCGAAGACCATGCTGGTAATGGAGGCATGTATGGGTTGCCAACAGAAATGTTTGTAGAGACAGGCAGCAAAAAGATTTCGCTTACGGGCGAATGGAATTACGAAATTGAGAAAGAATACAATCCAAAACGGATTTTCGGCGATGCATCAATCGCGGAAGTTTTTGTCAATACCTATTTGAATCCAGTGTCGCCCAAGGAAGGCGATACCGTTACACCAAACGGCAACGCGACCGCTATCCTCATAAAGGTGATAAAGAATGAAATGAAGTACGATATAAAAAACTTCACAGTCGAAGCCGGAAAACCCGTGGAGATTACTTTTGAAAATCCTGACTTCATGCAGCACAACATTGTGATAACCCAACCCGGCACGCTGGAGACGGTTGGGAAAGCTGCTGACAAACTTGCCTCTGATCCGAAAGGCGCAGAGATGCATTATGTTCCCGCGAT
>DASQTN010000091.1:0-3323 GCA_035641895.1 Chryseolinea sp.
ACGATCGACGGCCTTTCGTTTCAAATGCATCAGCTGTTCTTAAATCTGTTATCTAATTCACTAAAGTTTTCTAAGGGGAATGAACCTCCCTTGATAACGATTTCTTATAAAACAATATCTCACGCGGAACTACCGGAGGAACTCCTTGTAAAAAATAGAAGGTATCATCAGATCATAGTTACCGACAATGGCATCGGATTTAATCAAGACCAAGCGACACGAATATTTGAAGTATTTCACCGCCTTCCCTCGGGCAATGCCTCGGGCACCGGCATTGGGCTTGCAATTGTGAAGAAAGTGATCCAAAATCACGATGGCTTAGTCATAGCAGAGGGCCGGCCTGGCGAAGGGGCAACTTTTAAAATTTATCTTCCGCTATAATTAATAGGTATTGGATAAGATCCAAGGATGTCCTTTATGGACATCCCCTTATCACTAACGAACCAATGGCCGCGGCCGCAAAGCTACGTGATTTGTTTATTCATTTTAACGCGGCAATTTTATTTTCCGATACCGCTCTCATTTCTTTCTGCAGATTCCCGCTCATAAAAGGATTGATCGTCAGTGCCTTGTTCATGAGTTCTATACCTTCTTTCGTTTTACCAAGTTTGAAATTGATCAAACCTTTCAGACAAAGAATTTCTGTGTCCTGCTTGTTTGTCCTTGAAGCGATTTCAATTAGTCTGCTCGCTTCGTCGAGGTCATTTCTTCTGTAATGGATCTTCGCCATGGTCTTGCAAACGTCAATATTCTGAGGCCTTTTTCGATATTCTTTTTTTGCGTAGCGATAGGCCCCGTCAATATCCTGTAATATATCGAGGTGAATATTGGCAAGCTCGAGGTCTACAACGTGCCCCGCATCCTGATCTTGTTCAAGGCTTGCAAGAAGATCTTGAGTGATGGATTTTGCACGTGATTCTTCATGTGTGATTTCATATACTTGAACCATTTCTTGCTGAAATGAAAATTCCGGCATTATTTCAGAAGCTTTTTTCAGCAGTTCAATTGACTTATCGTAATTTTTTCTTTTTGCTTCAATTCTCCCAAGCGCTCCAATAGCAAAGGCATAATTAGGCCTTTGTGCTAATGCAAGACGGTACTGCATTTCCGCTTCATTCAAATTCCCGATAGCTTCATAAAGACCACCGAGTGTTATCCTTGCCCAGGCAGTTTGTTCCAGTCCGGGCACACCCGATGCTATGGCTTCCTTCATGGCGTCAATGGCGCCTGCCGTATCACCGTGAATTTCTCTCAAATAAGAAATCCTGGAATAAGAACGGATATCCGGCCTGATGAAGGTCATTCTATCGGCAGCGGCGATCGCTTTTGCATAATCTCCAAGCTCAACATAAGCGTCACAAAATACTCCGTATAAGGATGCCGTTGTAGTGTCAATTTTTTCAGCAAGCTGCGCCGTTCTCAACGCCTCTTCAAATTGATGCAAAGACAACTGGACCATCGCTTTCGCTACCATAGCTTCAAATATCAAATTCTTATCGGCTGATGTTGATTCGATAACATCATCCAAAAGATCGTTTGCCAATGGATAGTAATGCGGATGTTCGCCTGTCACGCGAGCCTCTTGCATGTAGGCAAGAGCAAGCAGTAGCTTTTTCTTTTGATCCGTCGGTTTTTTACGAATATCATTTTGCAGTGTTTGAATGGATGCTTTCGCGTTTATCCATTCGCTCGTTGTAGAAATTGGACCTTTACGATCCAAGAGACCGACTTTGGGCTCTTTCCGATTTTGACACGACATAAATAGAAGCGCAAGTATGACCAATGTGTATATTTTTTTCATAGCGTTATCTTGGTAATAAAAGGCTTCCCCATCGGAGAAGCCTTTATTGTTTTTCAATTGCTCATTATTGAACAAGGAATTTGATTGATTGCCGGTTGTCGAACTCATCCTCGACAACGACATAGTACGCTCCTTTCAGATAGTTACTCACGTTCACGGAAATTTCGTGCGTTCCCGCTTCTTCAACAGATTGATTTAATGGAGTGCCCACCTTCGATCCATTCTTATCAAAAATGTTTATCGTAACTTTCGAACTTTCAGGAAGTGTGTAGGTGAAATTCACTATCTCGGACGTTGGATTCGGAAACACTGTTACCAAAAAAGTTGTTGATGGAGCGGATAGATTCTTTACTGATTCGTCACTCATTGTCCCATTAACTTCAGTAGCAGCCATCGCAGCTATACCACCCGCAGGATTCGAATAATCAAATCCTCTCCATGGCGTTTGCTCGTAGGGGAATTCAGTTTTGAACGTCGTATCATTTGCCTCCACACCTGTAGTAAATGTAAGTACATCAAGCAGGTCAGTAGTCACTGGGTTGGGAGAACCAGCGACATAGTCATCATACCATAAGCCGATAGCAGCTAGTACAACTCCGGAAACAGCTTGTAGTTCAATTCGGGTAACGTCGTCCTCCAACCTCCTGCCATTTGGAAATCCATCCATGTTCGGAATGTTTTGTACCGCTCGGCTTGTATTGAATCTGGGATCGGTTAATCCTAACACGGCAGCCTGGATGAGACCCAGCGAACTAAAGTCAGGATCGTCGCGATCAGTTGGCGGCACGGCCATGTTCAGCCGTAACATATCACCAAACGTTGGCATGAAATTATTTACAAATGGTTTGCCGTGGCCTAATGGGTTACCCTTCTTTCCGGTGGCGAGTTGATAAGGCCGAAGATTTGGAACACCTGTCAAAAAAATAGGTAAAATATCAGCAGACCTTGGTTGACCTTTCCTCAACAAAAAATTACCAAACAGTGCCTGGTCAAAAGCACTTCCTTTTGTAGCCGGATTTCCCAATAGGCTTGCAAGTCCGTCTTTTCCATTTCCAAAATCGAACTGCTGCAGTGAATTACGTTGTACCCGTAACGCAGCGAAGCCTGGAACCGCCTGCCCGAATAGCTCATCATCCATGTAGAGAGCGAGCTCCGGATTTGTGAAATATTTTTCCAGATTCTTGTCCTCATTATAGGGCTTCAAAGAGTTCCAGTAATCTTTCTGTCCAATGGGCATAACCACTTCGTTAGTCAAAGGCATACCGAGTCGGGAAACCTGAACCCAGTCACCGCTGTGGGCCTCTCTTCCATTACCATCGAATACGCGAATTCTCTTTCTGCTGGCAGATGCCCAAACACCGATCACAAACTCGCTGTCCAAAATTCCGTTTGCCTTGGAGACATTCTTATTATTTTTTTGTAGTGTCTCTATTGGAACGCTGAGCGCGATGGTATGAACATTTTTTCTTGCAAGACCATCTCTGGCGGATCCCGGCCGGATGTTTCCTAAGTCAAAAATTCC